>DAONFN010000032.1:0-13974 GCA_035403625.1 Bacteroidales bacterium | reverse complement strand
ACTCCGGCACGGCCAGCCATTTCGGGCTGACGAGCAAGGTGGACCTGATCATGGGAACCTTCTCCAAGTCACTGGCTGCTCTCGGAGGTTTCATTGCCAGTGATGCCGAGACCATCAACTACATCAAGCACCATTCCAGATCGCTCATCTTCAGCGCTTCCATCACACCCGCGTCTGCGGCAGCCGTGCTGGCAGCCCTGGAGATCATAAAAACCGAACCCGAACGGATGAAGAACTTGTGGGACGTCACCCATTACGCGATCGATAATTTCCGGAATCTCGGGTTCGATATCGGAAACACAGTCACCCCGATCATCCCGCTTTATATCCGCGATAACCTGAAAACCCTCACCATCACCCGTATGCTCCTCGACGAGGGCATCTTCGTGAACCCTGTTGTGGCGCCGGCAGTCAGCAAGGACGATACCCTAATCCGCTTTTCCCTCATGGCTACTCACACCCGCGACCAGGTAGATGTAGCGCTCGACAAGTTTGAGAAGCTGGGGAAGAAGCTTCATATCATCTGATACCCCCTCCGATGGCAGAAACCGGACGACTTGAAGTACGAAAAGTCGGCACGAGAAAAGACCTTAAGCGTTTCATCGCTTTCCAGAACAAGCTTTACCGGGGTAACCGGTACTGGTGTCCGCCCCTGCGGATGGACGAAATGAATACGCTGAGCCGGGAGAAAAACCCCGCCTTCGACTTTTGCGAGGCGGAGTACTGGATGGCCTGGCGCGGAAACGAGCCTGTGGGGCGTATCGCCGGGATCATCAATCACAAGGCCAACGATCGCTGGAACGAAAAACTCGTCCGGTTTGGCTGGATCGATTTTATCGATGATCCCGCCGTTTCAGCCATCCTGATCGACACGATCATAGAATGGGGCCGGTCGAAGGGAATGAACGGGATCCACGGCCCGCTCGGTTTTTCCGATATGGACAATGAAGGAATGCTCATCAAGGGCTTCGAAGAACTGGCTACCCTGGCCTCCATCTACAATTATCCCTACTACGTTGAACACATGGAGCGGTTGGGATTCGCCAAGGCAGCAGACTGGGTACAGTATGAATTCGGCATTCCACCCACCATCCCTGATAAAGTGGACCGGCTGTCGCAACTGGTCCAGGAAAAGTATCACCTGCGAATACTCAAGGCAAAGAAAGCGAAGGAACTGTTGCCTTATGCGCCCAAGATGTTTAACACCCTCAATGCCGCTTTCAACGATTTGTACGGATATACCGCACTGACCCAGAAGCAGGTGGATACGTACATCAAGGCGTACTTCGGATTTATCAGACCCGAATTTGTCTCGTTTGTCCTGGATGAACAGGATGAGGTGGTCGGTTTTGGCGTTTCGATGCCTTCCCTGACAAAAGCGCTGCAAAAATGCGACGGTAAACTCTTCCCGTTCGGGTTCATTTACTTGTTGCGCGCCATGAAGAACAACGACACGATCGATATGTACCTCAACGGGGTGCGGCCGGATTTTCACGGGAAGGGAATCAATGCCCTGTATTATAATGAAATGCACAAAGCTTACATCCGTGCAGGGATAAAGAAGGCGGTTACCAACCCACAACTCGAAGACAACGCCAAGGCGCTTACCATCTGGAAAAATTTCGATGGCCGGCAACACCTCACCCGGCGTTGCTGGATCAGGCATTTTTAATCATTTTATGGACAGGATTCTGATTACCGGGGCCAGCGGATTCATCGGCAGTTTCCTAGTGGAAGCGGGTTTGAACCGGGGGTATGACGTGTATGCCGGTGTACGCAAAACCAGTTCCCGTGAGTACCTGAAAGATGACCGTATCCGGTTCCTCGATCTCGATTTCAGCAGCCGAAGCTCACTGGCCCGTTCGCTGGAGGAATGTAAACGTAACGGGATCCGGTTTCGTTACATCATCCATAATGCCGGGTTGACAAAGGCCCGTAAGAAAGAGGATTTTCACCGCGTCAACTGCCTGAATACCATTCATTTCGTCGAGGCTCTTATAGAAACCGGGATGGTCCCCGAAAAATTTCTCCTGACCAGCAGCCTGGCGGCCTATGGTCCGGGCGATCCGAAAACGGGCAGGCCCGTTCTGTTATCCGATACTCCGAGACCTATAGAACTTTACGGTAAAAGTAAACTGGAAGCGGAGCGTTACCTCACTTCGCGGGAGGATTTTCCGTGGGTGATTATACGGCCGACCGGCGTTTACGGGCCCCGCGAAAAGGATTATTTTGTGTTCTTCCAGACCATTAGCCGTGGACTTGAACCCTATATCGGATTTGAAAAGCAAACGCTGACCTTCATCTATGTCCGCGACCTGGTCAGGGCGGCTTTCCTGGCACTGGAATCGGCCCATATCAGAAAAGGCTGGTTCGTAGCCGACGGGCGGGAATACTCCTCACAGGAATTTGCCGCGATCACCAAGCGGGTACTCGGAAAGAAAACACTACGTTTCACCGTTCCCCTGTTCCTAGTCAGGGCGATCGCCGTTACCGCTGAAACCGTCGCGTCGTTATGGGGCAGTATACCGACCCTGAACACAGACAAGTATAACGTGCTCAAAAGCACCAACTGGCGCTGCGAAACGGAACCCCTGGAAAACGACCTGGGCTTCCGGGCGGAATACGACCTGGAAAAAGGGGTTGCCGAAGCGATCGCCTGGTATAAAAAAGAAAAATGGCTCTGACATGGGCGAAGTCACCATCAGTCAGGTCAACGGCCGGAAGGAACTCAACACTTTTATTGATTTTCCCTTTACACTCTATCGGGGCAACGCATATTGGGTTCCTCCGTTGAAATCGGATGAACGTAACAGCCTGCGACACGACCGGAACCCCGCGTTTGAATACTGCGAGGCGGCCTATTGGCTGGCCCGGATCGATGGGAAGGTGGCCGGAAGAATCGCCGCCATCATCAACCGAAACGAATGCTCCCGCTGGAACACCCGGTTGGTGCGCTTCGGCTGGTTCGATTTCATCGACGACCGAAGGGTATCCGAAGCCCTGATCGAAACGGCCAGGCAGTGGGGAAGAGAAAGGGGAATGACCGGCATGCACGGCCCTCTTGGCTTTACCGATATGGACCCGGAAGGGATGGTGATCGACGGGTTCGACCAATTGTCGAGTTTGTCAGCCTTGTACAACTTCCCGTATTACGTGGGTCACATGGAATCGCTCGGCTTCCGGAAAGCAGTCGACTGGGTGCAATTTGAGATGGATGTGCCCAATGAAGTCCCGGAGAAGATTAACCGGCTGAACCGGATCGTGCTGGAACGCTACAATCTGCATATGCTGAAAGCCACGAAAGCAAGAGATATCCGGCCGTATGCCGCGAAACTCTTCGCCATGTACAATACTTCCTTTCACGATATCTACGGGTTCACGGCATTGACGGATCAGCAGATTGCGGAATATACCCGGCAATATTTCGGGTTCATCCGGCCGGAATACGTTTCGATGGTGATCGATCGCGACGACCAGGTAGTCGGGTTCGGGATTTGCATTCCCAGCCTCGCCCGGGCCTTGCAAAAATCCCGCGGCTCCCTGTTCCCGTTCGGCTTCATTCACCTGCTCCGGGCCCTGCGCCGTAACGACACGATCCACATGTACCTGGTGGGGGTTCACCCCGATTACCAGGGAAAAGGAGTTTTAGCGCTGGTTTATCAGCAACTTACCCAGGCATTCATCGACACCGGGATAAAAATCGCCCGCACCCATCCTCAACTGGAGGAAAATGTGCGGGCGACCTCGATCTGGAAAAACTACGACAGCCGGGTCTATATCCGGCGCCGCTGCTGGATCAGGGGGGAGGAATAGCCGTTATTCCCCGAATTTAATCCTGATTCCTACATTCAATTCCACATTACTGAAGTTTACCGTTGTTTTGGCAACTTTATTGGGAGTGCCGTCGGGGATATCAACGTCGTTCAACTCCTTTTCAAAGGTCCACTCCTTGTCTTTTGTGGTCATGGTTGGCAGGTTGTCGATACCATCTTCTTTATATTCTTTGAACTTGCCTTTTTTCGGAGAGTAGGTAATGCCATTGTAAACAAGTTCTCCGTACAGCCCGATTTGGTCACTGAGATTGAAACTTACCCCTCCGGCTGCCGTGAATCCCAGGGCGAGTCCTCCGTTGGCGACAGATTTATAGGTGAAGGAGGAGGTAGCTTTATATCCTCCGGTATTCGTTGCAGTGCCTTCTCCCTTTGAAGTAATCGAAGGAAGGATGCCAACGATCATACCGACCCGGGCATAAGGATTAATGGATTCCAGTCCGGGAGTGATCACGATGGCCGGGACAAGCTGAAGCATCATGCCGGACCGTTTGAGATCAATCGTCTGTGAAACAACGTAGGAGCCTGAAGAAACGGTGGCGGACAGATTCACTTTCTTTGCCATCCCGATAAACTCATTCACGCCAAGTTCCAGGCCGACATATTGGCTGAGCATATATCCGGCGGCCAGGTTCACATTGAATCCTCCTCCAAGACCCAACGATTTGAATTCAGCGGTCGTGGCATTGTTGGTACTGGTGATATTTGCCCACATTCCCTGCCAGGTATCATCCATAGGATTTAGAGAAACACTGCCATATTGTTTGAGACCCACACCGCCACCGAGTCCCACGCGGACATAAACACCTTGCGAATACACGGCCATTGCGGTCAGGCAAAGAGCCAGTGCCATTACATACACTTTTTTCATTTTTTTAAATTTAGGTTAGACATATAGATGAAGTTGAAAATTCAATCCTTCGGTTTAATTTGCCAGTGGATGGTACCGGTTGTGTAATTCCTTTGGAATGGCCCGGTCAACGCCGATTTTCGGCACATCGGAAACAGACGAATAAATGCTTTTATTATAAATATACTGGTAATCCGGGGCCATATTCCCGGGTTGGATAAAAGACATGTTCAGATAATCCTGGTAATCATTGAGATAATTGGCATCCCTGAAATTGGTATAGGTGTAGTGGAGAAGGTTGAGATCGAGCAGGGTGGGGTTGAGCGCGATGATCTCCGCAGGAAGCGGCGGGACTGAAAAGTTCGTGATACCCGTGGTTGATCCTATAACGTTGTAATAGAATGACAGGTTCTGACTTTCGTCATGATAATACCAGAAAACATTGGCCACGTCGGCCAACCCCGTGACGGCAGCGCTGAAATGGTGGATGTCGGAATTGTTTACCGTGATTTCCGTATTGAGAGATACGAACTGGTTGGGGATCGCCCCCCGGTATTTTAACATATATTCGGATATATTGCTATATGACAGGCTGATATAGGTATAATATCCGGTGAAAATGTTCTCGGGGTAGTACACCCTGACCGAGGACAAACTGTCGGCATCGGCATCGTAAATCTCGAAATACTCCCAATAATCGGTCGAAAGGTCATCCTCCGACTCCACATACACGAATCCGTCAGTGTGGTAGGGTAGCTGGATGTCGGTGGACCGGGTCATCTGAACAAAGTCACTTTGTGTCAAGGTGAAGTTCTGGTTCAGGGTTACGTTGGGAATCCATTTATAGTAAGGTGCTGAGCCGTGGTCGAAGTATTCGATCCAGATCTTGTCGGGATTGAAGTGTTGCTGGAAGGCGATGGTTCCGGCTCCCGGGTCGTATTCGCCAAAGGTATATTGGTTTTGCAGGATGCAGTAATCATGTGTTGCCAGGTCGACCCCGTTCAGTGTCACTGTGTTGGTGCCCAACTGGGGATAGGTGTTGGCGGGCTCGCTTCCCAGGTACCAGATGTCGGGCTGTACAGCGGTGTAAGCGGTCATTTGAAAGTAATCGGTGTTGCCTGGATTCACATAGTCGTTCAACCGCAGAATACAGACCAGGTACTGATCCGTTGCCTTGGAAAGCAGGGGCTGGAATTCGCAGGTTTCCCCGTTGTGGACCTCTTTAACACCCACCAGTTGGTTGAGCGTGTTGTAGATAATGACCCATGCCCGTTGTTTATAGTAACTATCGTCCCGAAGGTACTGGCTGCTGACCACGAAGGAAAAGAACCCTTCTGTGGTGGAAAAGCTGGTTTCGGCCCCGTAATACGTGCCCTTGCTGTCGGTGGCATAGGCCCGGACAAAGATCACGGCCCCCTGCCGCAGCCGGGTCAGCGTACTGGTGAAAGCAGTATCCCTGGAGGTGGGCCCGAATGTTGTTTTCGAGGGCAATGCCGTTGTCGGATGGGGGGATGTTGACCAGACATGCCCGTAAGAGAGGATATTCTTTCCTGAAACCGAGGTAAGCCCCCCGGTGAATGTGGCTTCGGAGTTTCCGATATTACCGGCTGTCCCGGTCTGGATCTGGTAGGAAGGACCGGCAGGGTTATTGTCTGATTTGTCCTTTTTACATCCGGTGAAGAGAACCACGGATATAAAAAGGAAATATGCGAACTTTTTCATCTCCAGACTATTTACAGTGAATGGTCATTCGCAACATGATGGGCTAAAGATACAATAAAACTACCATTAAAAAACGTGAAGAAAAAAAAGAAGCCGGTCAGGGCCGGCTTCTTTTTTTATTAGGGGGAACAGGATCAGGGTTTCGGTGTATATTCTTCGTCGATTACCCGGTTTCCGGTGCTTCCTACATAGTAATACCAGAGATAGAATTTACCGGTGGCCGGATCATAATGCGAATCTTTCCCAGCTTGCATGAACAGGTCGTAAGGATTCGGATCCAGTTTTTCAACGGTGCAGGTATTGTCGGTCGGGTTGACGATTATTTTCAACGGATAATCGGCTCCCAGGTCGCCCGTGGTCGAAGTAACCTCGTAAGCGCTGATGGCGGTAAGGTATTTCTCTTCATTGATCGTGCGGTCGCCGGCAGTAGGATGGTGAAACACGCCGGTACACTGGTACAATCCGGCATAGATATTGGCGACAGAGATGACCGTTTTATTGTTGTTGATCACCTTGCGGCCATCCGCGGCCATGTAGGATACATACCGGAGAGTCCAGTTGCTGCCGATGCCCAGTTTGGTTTCATCGTCGGGCAGGGGTGTGGTTCCCAGTGTCAAACCGTTCTTCAGATCGGCATAGGTAAGCGTGAAGGTAATGTCGCCGCTGCCCGGGGTGATCGTCTTGATAAGCACTTCGTTGGAAACGGGGTGGGCGGTATCGGCTACGTCGGCGCTGGTGTAAGAGTTGTACACTTCGATTTTCTGGATAGCAGGGCCAACGGGGGCTTTCAGGGTAACGTCCACCTGGGGCGTGTTGGCCAGTTTGTAGGCAAAGTTGGTGGTGACCGGTACGATCAGACCGCCCTCCTGGGCGTCTTTGGTAACCAGGTCCTCGTTTTTGTTGCAAGCGGCCACAACCAGGAGAACTGCTCCCATCATCAGGGCCCATCTTGATATGTTGGTTATTCTTTTCATGTGCAGAATATTTTAATTTTCCAAAATCAGTTAATTAATTGGGGTTCTCCGTATCCCACCACACCGGGGTGTTGAGGTCGTCGGGTCCGCCAAGGAGATTCTTTGCGGCGGCTACGGAACCAGGATTGGTGGCGTATTCGTCTGACGGGAAATTGACCCGGATGGGGATCTTACCTCCGTTTTCGCCATATTGGGCCGGGGTCAGCACCGGGAACCCGCTGCGACGCCATTCAAACCATGACTGGAGTCCCTGGTCGAAAGTGGCGATATAACGTTCTTCGGCAATGAGTTTCAGCGCGTCAGCTTTGGTGATCGAACCCTCATCGAAATAGGAGGGAGCCGTAGCATCGGTAGTATGGAAGGCGATTTCATCGTCGACGGTGTACCCATCAGGAATGGAGAGTCCTCCATAATTGCCGCCGGCGTTTTCGGTGAAGATCGCCTGGAGGGGGGTACGGTACTGATCGAACGATCCGGTGATACCGGCTACATAGTAAGTCTTGGCCTGGGCCATGCCTCCGTCAATATAATTCCTGACGGCAGCTTCAGCGAGAATGAACTGAAGTTCGGCGTAGCTCATCAACTGGCCCGGGGCGGTAGCGGCGGAGAAATAGTCGCCGATCTTGGAGGTGTTGGCCAAACCGTTTCCGTTGTAAGCTGCAGCAAGGGCGGAAGTCAAACCGTTGGGTATCCCGTCGAACGTGCCGAGGGCATCGGGATTCGCAAAGACCATGATGCGGTAATCACCGTAAGTATTGACCAGCAGGTCGACGAAGTTTTTGCTGACCCGGTGGTCGTCGCGGGTCTTGCGGTTCTCGTTGATCGGGTTGTTGTTCGGAGCGGCTCCAAGGTACTGAAGGGCGGCGTTGTCGGCGCTGCTTTCGAAAATGGGATAGGTGGTCGGATCGGCGAGCATCTTCTTCATTTCTGTGGCAACGAATTGTCCGTCACGGGCCGACATCCGAAGCAGGAGCCTCAAACGCAGCGAGTTGGCAAATTTCTTCCACTTCGAGATATCATTCTTGTAAAGAATGTCTCCATTGATGGCCTGGCCATCCGGATTGAGCAGGCCGTTGGCCTCTTCTAGTTTGGCGATCATGTCGCGATAGACTGTTTCCTGTGAATCAAAGGCAGGCAGCAGGTATTCATCGCCTTTCCATGCCTGGGTGTAAGGAATGGGGCCGAAGAGGTCGGTCAGGACTGACGAAATATAGCAGTGGAGCACCAGGGCCACACCTTTATAGTTATCATGACCGACTTTGAGAATGGTTTGGGCATCCATTCCCGAGGCGGAATAGAAACTTCTCCAGGAATTGTTGATCACGGAGGCGCGGGGAATGTAACGGTCTTCATCTGTATATTGCACCTTGGCCATCTGCTGGGCCCAGCATGACCCCATTTCGTGGCCCAGGAAAATTTCATGGACCCGGTCGGTCATCGCCTTGATGGTGCTTGTAAGAAGCATGTCGGGGGCTGCCTGTTCAATCGAGGGATTGTTGGGATCGGTATTGATATCCTCAAAGTCCTTCGTGCAACTGTAAAGGGTGATTAGCCCAAGAAATAAGGCAGCGGATATAATATATGCGCTTATTCTTTTCATTTTATCTGTGTTTTAGTAAGGTTATAATTTGAAGGAGATGTTAAAGCCAAGGCTTCTCGCCGACGGCAGCTGACCGAATTCCAGCCCCTGTACGTTGGTGTTGGAGAAGGAGGTTTCGGGGTCAACATGGGGAACTTTGCTGTAAAGAAGAGCCAGGTTCCTGCCGACGATCGAGATGGTCACATCCTTGAAGGTTCCTTTGAGGATCGACTTGAAGGTGTATCCGATGCTGAGCTCGCGCAATTTAATATAGCTGGCATCGAAGATGGAGCCACCGGCGATGGTGTTGTTGTAGGCGGCATGGTTGTATTCTTCAGCCGTTACGACTACATCGTTGGGTACATAGGAGATGGTACCGTCGGGATTGCTCACCTCTTTCACTCCTTTACCTACAATACCTCCTTCACGACCGATAAGGGTTTCGTCGAGCACGCCGGAGTAACGTCCCCAGGTGGTGGTCATGGAATAGAGTTCACCGCCCATGTGGAAGTCAACCAACCCGGAGAGGGTGAAGCCGTACCATGATAACTTGGTGGAGATACCACCCACCCAGTCGGGCTGGTAGTTCCCTAATACCTTCAGGTCGCCCTTGAGAGGTACGCCGTTTTTATGGATGATGTTACCGTTGGGATCGCGCTTGTAATCATAACCATACAGGTCGCCATAAGGACGGCCGGGTTGTGCAATGACCTTGAGGTCCCAGTAAGTGCCGAGCACGAAGTTCTCGACGCCGGGGGCCAGTTCGATAACCTTGTTCTGGTTCTTGGCATAGTTCACCTGGATATCCCAGTTGAACTTCTTCTGTCCGTCGCCTTTGATGGCGGTGGCGCCCAGGGTGATTTCAATACCCTTGTTGTCGATTTCGCCGGCATTGATGTACTTATTCTGGTACCCGGTGGCCGATGAAACAGGGGCGTTGAGGATCTGGTCGGTGGTCTTCTGATTGTAATAGGTCAGATCGAGGGAGATCCGGTTGTCCAGGAACTTGAGTTCGGCTCCGATTTCGAGCGAATTGGTGAACTGCGGTTTCAGTGCGCTGTTGGGCAGCGTATTGGGAACAAACTGGGTCAGCCCGGAATAGGTCGTGGTGAAGGGATCGCCGAATGACAGGGTCGGGTAGAGGGAATAAGGATCGGTGTCGCTACCAACCTTGGCCCAACTGATCCTGACCTTGGCATAAGGAAGAATATCGGTCTTGGAGGGGATCAGTTCGGTGATGATACCACTCAGTGATACCGACGGATAGAAGTACGACCAGTGATCTTTCGGAAGGGTGCTTGACCAGTCGTTGCGGCCGGTGAAGTCGAGATATACCGCATTCCGCCATCCCAGCTGACCGCTGAAATAGAGGCTGTTCAGTCGCTTGTGTTCCGTACGGTTGGTGGCAGTAACGGCGATGCGTGAGTTGGAAACGTTGTAGACTCCCGGAACAGCCAGTTCGCCGGCTGTGGCCGTCATGTTGTACCGGTACTGGTCCATGGTGTTGCCCCCGGCATTCAGTTGGAGATCCAGCTTGATCTTCGAGAACTTGTGGTTATACATGAGGAGGAAGTCGGTGTTCATTTCCTTGAAGGTGTTCTTCACTTCCCCGTAATATCCGTAGGCATTGTCGATATCGCCGAAAGCAATCCGGTTCTGGTTCAGGTTGGTATAGTAGTCAATACCTGTGCGGACGAAGGCGCTAAGATCCTTGTAAAATTTGAAGAGAACCTTTCCATTGCCGTAAACGCGGTCGCGGGTGAGGGCATTCAGGTTCTCGTGCAGGGTAAAGTAGGGATTGTTGTGGTAGTTGTAATTCCAGTTGTATTTGGAACCATCGGCATGCTGGTAGTTCTTAAGTTCGGAGATGTCGATCTGGCGTCCGAACCAGAAGAACTGCTGCATAACGTTCTGTGCGTCATAACCGTATCCCGGCTGGTTCTTGCTCGTAGCCTTGATGTAGTTTCCTGATCCGGAGATGCTCAGCCACTTGGAGGGATTCCCGGTCAGACCGAGGCTGATGGTTTTGGTGACATAATCGGTGTTGGGCACCATCCCTTTCTGGTTCGTCTGGGTGTAGGAGAGACGGGCGCTGGCATATTCACCGCTTGCTGCAATAGCCACGTTGGTGGAGGTGTTGATCCCGGTCTCAAAGAAGTTTTTCACGTTGTCTTTGTGCGAGATCCAGGGAGTGGCAATCTTGTTGCCGTCTGCATCCACGGGGGAATCAAACTGAGGGATCATCAATCCGACATCGAGTTTGGGGCCCCAGCTTTCGTCGGTACCGTCGTTGATACCGCCGCCGGCGCCATCCACAAACTTGAATTCACCGCCCGAACCCTGGCCGAATTTGTTCTGGAAATTAGGCAGGCGGAAGGGTCTCTCGAACATGGTGGTATTGCTGAATTCGATGCCCAGATTCTTGGATTTACCGGCTTTCATGCTGCCCGACTTGGTCGTGATGAGGATAACCCCGTTGGCTGCGCGTGAGCCGTAAAGAGCAGCGGCATTCGGGCCTTTCAGAACCGAGATGTTCTCCACATCGTTCGGGTTGATGTCCATGGCGCCGCTTCCACGGTTCACCCCTTCATTGGTGGTGGATCCGAAGTCGGAGTTATTGATGGGCACCCCGTCGACGACGAAGAGCGGCTGGTTGTTGCCCGTCAGCGAGTTGACGCCGCGGAGTACGATACGCGAAGAGGCGCCGACTGCCCCGGATGCATTGGTGATCTGGACCCCGGCGATCTTTCCCGAAAGGGAATTGATCAGGTTCGGTTCCCTCGCTTTCGTGAGATCTTCACCCTTGACATCCTGGACGGCATACCCGAGTGCTTTCTTTTCGCGGGAAACCCCGAGCGCCGTTACAACAACATCGTCGAGTGTGATGGTGGCCGGCTCAAGGACAGCATCCACCACATTGCTGGTGCCAAGCTGGACCTCCATCGGTTTCATCCCGACATAGGAGATCAGCAGCACATCTTTGTCTTTAGGCACATTCAAAGAGTACTTGCCATCAATATCAGTGATGGCCCCGATGGCGGTACCCTTAACGAGGACGGTAGCACCGGGGATGCCGGCACCATCATCAGAACTCGTGATCTTGCCCGTGATCGTTCGCTGGGCATGAGCTACCTGCAACCCAATGAAAACCATGAGCGCAAGGAACATTGTAAACTTTCTCATACAGTTTAATTTTTGTTAGTAAATATTGAATGATCCGTACTAAAATTTCCGTATTTGAAATTTTTTTACCAGACAGCGACCCCTCCTTTCCGTCAGGTGATCTCTGAAATGCAATTTTAATGAATCATTTCTGGAAAACCACCAAATATTTAACAAAAAATTAACAGGTTTTTTAACATAAAGTCATCTTCGATATGTAAATTTCAGCCGGTCGGAAATAAAAGGAAATTCCCCGGGTGAGAGCCCGGGTGTCGGAAGTCACTGAAATTTTACCGCAGGTACCTGAAAAAGAGCCCGAACAGGATGACGATGACGATGTAAACCACCGTGCCGCCAAGGGCAATCCCAGGAAGGAGAAGTTGGGCGGATGCGATCAGGAGGGAGGCAATCGAGAGGAGGTAGTATCCTGGTTTCTTCATCCGCCAGACCAGGACCGTTCCGGCAATTCCGGTTGCATGTGCGATGGTTGCTGCGGCCAGCAGCATCAGTACCTGCGCAGGCGAATGTCCGGAACCGGGAAGGTACCGGACTACCAGTGCAGCGATGCTGCCGGAACGCAAGGTGGCAACCAAAAAAAGGAGGGTGATCACCCCGAAAAAGATGAACGAAAAAAGGCACACAAGTGTCAGCAGGAGGGGGCGTTCCGTGCCTCCGGAAGGTATCTCCTCCCGGTTCCGGTTGATTTCCCGGGCGTCGTTCATGCCATGATTTTCAGGTGACGGCTGTACAGCAGCACGAACAACCCTGAGAAGAAGATCTCCACAAACCCGGGAGAAGGAAGGTGGAGGAAGTACATGGGGGCCAGGATCAACAGGATCTGGAACACCGTATAGACATGGAACCCGGTCTTTCTCAGCCGGAACATCATCCACGCCCCGGTGAGGGAGCCGAGGTAAAACAATCCCGAGACGAAAAAGTAGGCAGGACCGGCTGCCGTCATCTCTTCCATCCCGGGAATGTTGAACTTTTCAGCGAATACCTTGACCACCTCCACTACGGCGTCATAGAACCCCGAGATGAAAAGGCTGGAAAAGGCATTCATCCCGCTTCCGATGAAGGTCAGGATGCACAGCACGGTCAGGATTGAGGGGCGTGTGGGTTTTGCTTCCGGAGTCGGAGTAAGGCCGGGTTCTTCCATAGTCTATGCGCCGAAGTTGGATTTGTCGCCCGTGTAAACCGACTTCCCGAAACCAAGGATCGGAATGAAGATAAACCGGAGAAAGAAAAGCCCTACCGTGAACCCGGTTCCCTTGCCGAAATTTTTGGCCAGGCCGTTCAGAATGACGATATACACCACAAGGTTTACCACGGGAATAAGCATCAGCAGGAGATACCACCAGGGTTTTCCTGCGATCTTGATCCCGATGAGGTAGTTGTAGATCGGGATAATGGCGGCCCACCCGGGTTCGCCTGCTTTCTCAAACATGAACCAGGCGCCGATGATCTCAACGACCGCGGTCGTGATGGCAAACAGGATGAGCGGAATGATCATGGCCACCAGAAAGGGCCAGAACGGGCAAGTGTCAGCAAATTCCATAATCGACTTTTTAGGTGAATACTGATGAAGGCCCGAAAAACGGGTTTTTATGTTTTCATTCCAGACTCCCGACGACCTTTTCCACTTCGTCGAGAATCTCACATGATTTAACCAGTTGTTTCATGGCGTTGTGGTCGGGATACAGCGGCCGGTCGACATCGAGGAAGGCCACATGCCTGCGAACCACCTCTTTGGCCTTCGTCACCCCGGCGCCGAATTTATATTCGCGGAAATCAAGAGCCTGTGCGGCCGCCATGAATTCAATCCCCAGGATGCCGTAGGCATTGTCGAGGATCTGG
>DAONFN010000031.1:0-14081 GCA_035403625.1 Bacteroidales bacterium | reverse complement strand
CCCTGGAAGCTGAAAAAAAAGCGCATGAAACAACCCAGGGCATCGTGACGGAGCAGAAGAAAACCATCGAGCTGCTCGAAAAGAAACCTGAAACAGATCCACCTGCACAACATGTTGACATGAAAAATCCCAAAGCATGGGTGCCTTCCGGTACGGATAAGCACCTCTTCGGTGTCGAAACACCGTTCATGGCCATCGACGACCGTCACCCGTACAATAAACGTGCTTATGCCGCACTGGCAGCTCGTCACGGGATTGAAATCCTGGCCCCGAAGGCAGCTTCTTCGCTGGATTATTCCTCGCTGGGTACCGACCTGGGCGAATATAATCGTATCCGTAAACAGGACAGCATCCAGAGTTTCCTCATGCAACTTCCTTCACTGGAGAATATATTCCCGCTCGAAAGCGGGTACCAGGATCAGGCTGTTCTGGTTAACATGTTCCTTACCAGCGATTTCTCGCAGGCCGACTCAACAGCCCTTGGCAGCTCATTTGAGAATGTAACCAAGGGTGGTTACAAATTCGAGCCGGAAACCCTGACGATGTACGATGTGATGTTCGCTCATGAGTTCAAACAACTGAAAGAGCTTGAAAAAAGCTGGATCGGTTACCTGAACCGTGAAGGATCATCCACCATGAAATGGTCGTTTATCGAATATGTCCTGGTCGAAACCGGAAAGAAACTTCACAACGAGCGCGAACAGCGCCGTGTCCGTGGCGTTCGTAAGAACCCTACCGCCAACGTGGCCGGTACTTCCCTGCAGGCCGCCAACGGTCTGTTGAAGTTCATCAAAAACCAGATCGCCCTGTTCAAGATCCAGCCGTTCGTGCTTGGTGAATGGACCTCAAGCAATATCGCTACCCATGTTAAGAATGGTACCAAGCTGATCCCGGAAGTGCTTCGCGACAGCGGTCGTATGATTTTGTACATGAGTACCGATGCGCTGAGCGATTACCACGCCAACCTCGAAACCCTGTACGCCATGAACCAGGATTACAAGGGTGGAATCATGTACGTGAAGGAGTACCCCAGCGTGAAGATCGTGGCCGTTCCGAACATGGCCCCGAGCAAAAGAATGATCTGGACCATCGATGGCAACATATCCCTGTTTGAGGACCAGAAAGGCGAAATGCTCAACTTCAACCTTGAGCAGCAGGACTGGAGGCTGAAGGTATGGTCGAACTGGCGCGAGTCGGTATGGGCCTACATGGTCGGACGCAAATATGCAACGGCAGCCGAAATGCCCGGAGATTACTCCACGCAGATGATCTTCTGCAACGACGTGGATGAACCGGCCGATTATTTCGTGTCGATGGAAGCCGACGATACCACCCCGAGCGTGTTAAACCACACCTCACTGGTGAGTGTTGCCAATACTGCCGCCACGGCCATCACCGATATCGATGACTGCACTGTTGGCCAGCAGGTGATCCTCAAATGCGGAAACGCCACCAATGCCATCACCATCGCTGCCAGCGGGAAATTCTCCCTGCTTACCGGCGCCTGGACCCCGGAAGTGGGTGATACCATTTACCTGAAGAAACGTTCCGACGGGAAATTCATCGAACTCAAGCGTGAGACCGTCACCAGCGATGCCATCGCCTTCACGGCCGATGATACCACCCCTGATGTTGCTGAAGGCGATACCTTCATCACGGTTGCAAACAACGGCGCCACCGCCATCACCAACCTCGATAACGCCGTTGTTGATACGGTCTATACGATTTATGGTGGTTCCGACACCAACTCCGCCACCATCGCAAACAGCGGGAACTTTGTTCTCACTGCCGCGATGACACTCAGCGAAGGTACGTACATCCAACTGCAGAAGGCCGGCGACGGAAAGTTCTACGAAATCGCACGCGGATAAAGATCCCTGGTGAACCGGGCAGGTATTTAAATGCCTGCCCGGCCGCCATGGTAATCATGAACCTTAAAATTTCAAGAAACCATGACATACGTGAATGTAGATGTCAGCAAGCCCGGTGATAACAAGGGAGTTGGCGGAGATAAAAAGGCAACGATCATCATCTTCGATTTTGATGATGTAGCCACCATGCCGGCGCGCGATTCGAAAGGAATTGTCATATCCGGTAACATTGTGTTCAACAGCGGAGCATACATGTCGAACCTCTATGCTACCCAGAATACCATCAAGTGTTCGGTTGACTCGGAAGGCGACCCCGATGCAAAGGGGATCATCCACACGGTCGAGTTTGAACACCCTGGGGATGCGGTAGCTATCCGGGAGTTCCGATATAACTGGATGAACCGCAATATCGGAATCATCATTCAACGGTGTTCCGATACTACCAAAAACCTGTACGGTACCCCTTGCGCACCGCTGCAGATGGTATTCAAAGCAGAAGACGATAAGGACAAGAACAAAACAACGTTCACGTTCAAGTCAACCCAGAAGGGTCCGGATGTAGCCGATTACCAGGGAACCACAACCCTTGATGCGGTTATGGGTACCCCGTCCGCTGACGCAACGAGTATTAACGTTGCTGCCGGCGAAGGGCGCTACCAGCTTACCGACGGGTCTGTTTCAGCCGTTAATATCACTACGATGACTAACGCCATAGTAGGTGGTAAATACACACTGCTCGGATCGGGTGGCACCTATCCTTCGACCATCGACAAGGGCGACGATTTCATCCTCACCGACGGAACAGCCTGGACGGCGCTGGCCGGTGCGGAGATTACCTTCGAAGCCTTCAAGAGCGACACCGCTGCATGGAAGTTCATCGAACGCAGCAGGAAATAGCGAAACGCTTTATCACTCATAGTGTTTTTCCCCATCGTGCTGCATGGCGCGATGGGGTTTTTTATCTCAAATCAATATTTTAAACCGATGAAAGAACATATTATCGAGTATTTCAAAAAGGATAAAAGCTACGCCACAGGGGCCAGGCTGGTGATCCGCTACAGCCTTAAGCTTGGACTGAAGAAACAGGTTAACCTTCAGCCCGAATCACCCTATCTTTTGGGTGTGATCCATGAAGAACTCCGTCAGCTTGCCGGTATCACAGAACAAACCATGCGGTCGTTCATCCAGCTTCCGACTGTGAAAGAACAGGTAAAGATGAGTATCGCCTCTTTAGAGCCAAAGGGCGAAACGACCGGTACCCCGGAAGGTGTTAAAGCGCCAAAACCTGCAGCAAGGAATGCTGCAAAAAACAATAAGCCGCTGGGAAAACCCAGGGGCCGCAGAAAGTAGCAATACGATCCATCCCGGCGTTCAGACTCCGGGATGAATTCCCCTTTTTGCGGCGGCAGGATTGCCCGCAGGAACTGAAAATCCTTGTTGCCGACATGATCACGGCTTACAATGATTATGTTCAGTCACATGAATTATTGTTCTCTTCCAACATCTATGATGATATTGCCCGAAACTCCGAAACGGCCGTGGAGTCTTTCCTTGAGAACCGCCGTATCTGGGATGAGCTGAATCATTATAAAATTACCGGACAGATCCTGGGCAAGCACCCGATCTTTTCATGGTTTCGACGTGTCGAAGAAATCCGTCGCCTGAAGGTGTCCGCCCTTGTAACCCTTAAGATCAGGTTGGAAAATAATCTGGTGCGTAACAGGGCGGCCATGCGCAAACAGCCGGCACATCCCCGTACAGCAGAACGTAAGGATCGGATCGCTTCCATGGAACGCGAATTGGCCGAGGTGAACCGGCTGCTTAACTTTTAATTGAATTCTATGCTGATCGACATTGAAGATCAATATGATATATCAAATGAGGATAAGTCAGGCCTGATCGCAGAGAAGTTTTTACAGCTTCACAGCGAAAGGATTGACAGCATCCGTAGTCTCGCCCCCCGCTTCCCCCGGGAAGGCGAAATCTTTTTTCTCTGGACCGTAAACTCCTTCAATGCCTTCACATTCATTCCATATATCATCCGCCACTCAGGTGTGATCAACGAACTGATCCTTTCAACTTACTCGATAAACATCCGGATCATCGACGCGCTGATCCGCCTGATCGACCGGGATCAAATTCAACAGGTGGATATTTTTATCAGCGACTCCATCAAATCGCGCCTTCCCAAGGTGTATGATCACCTAATGGCTATCATCGAAAAGAAACCGGTACGGGTTTACTTCTCCTGGAACCATTCCAAGATTGCCCTGATTCGAAGCGGCGATCATTATTTTGACGTTGAAGGATCCGGCAACTGGGGCGAGAATGCCCAGCATGAACAGTATGTTTTCTTAAACTCACGGAATATTTATGAATTCCGGAAAAATGAAATAATTCATGGTATTGAGCGAAGATCAGTTTAAAATTATTGAGGCTATGGCGCCGGTCTTTTCGATCGGCCAGATTGCTATGGCCATGAATATCGACAGGGAAGAATTTATTGCCTGGTGTGATATTTCAGAGGATGATCCGGAATATAAACCGGGTCATCCACGTTACCATTATGATAAAGGCCGGCTTCAGGCCGATTGGGACATCGCCAAGGGAACCCTTAAGCGCGCCAAGGATGGTAACCAGACATCCATCCAGCAGTTTACCCGCTATCAACAGCAAAAGGAACTTGAGAAAGTCAAACAGACCGTGCTTAGCCGGTCCAGGCGAAAGACGCTGGTAACGGCTGAAAGCCTGGCCCTCGATCCCGGTAATGCACTCTCTTTGATCAAGGCCGATGTTCAGCAGGTTGAGTTCATCCGGGAACTATTCGCCAGTTACAATTCCAAAAACCAGATCATCTCGAGGATCCGTAAGCGCTGGAATAAAATGGGTGAGTTAGAGGCTGAACGACTTTTTAATGAAGTCCTGAATTTTTATTACCTGACCAACGATGAAGTTAAACTTGACGCGTGGCGCAATATCCTGGCAGAACGCATGGATGACCTGTTTCATATTTGCGTGAAAACAAATGATTTTGAAACGGCCCGTCGATGCCTGGCGGACCTGGCGGAGATAAAGGGTGTGAACAAAGATAAGCCCCAGCAGGTTCCACCTGAAATTCTCGACCGTCGTCCGATCATTTATTCGCTGAGAATTTCAGATTTCGGGATGCTTCCGGCCAATCGTAATGAACTTGCGTCAATGATCGACGGGCTCGACATTTCTGAAAAAGACAAGACCAGGCTGCGCCGGGAAGCAATGATTGAAGATGTTCCATTTGAACTTTCGGAAGATGAGGAGAATTAATGTTTCAACCGAGGAAGCCGACCTGAGATATTCAAACTGGATATCGACTCTGATTGATATCTTAAAACCTGCCAATCTGTATCTGATCGGTGGCCGTGGTACTGCAAAGAGTACCGATATTCTTGCTAAACGTACCATTGATGTGATCTACGATATGCCCCGGGCAAGCTTTGCGTTTGTCTCCGACACCTACGTGAACTTGATGACAAACATCATCCCGGCCATCATCCTGGGATGGGAGAGCAGGCATAACTTCTATGAGAATTACCATTTCGTGGTCGACAAGGAACCTCCCGAGTACTGGCCGCGGCCGCTGATAAAGACCTTTTCATTCAAACATACCCTATCTACATTCAATGGTTGTAAATTCTTTCTCACCTCCCTGGACCGGCCATCAGCCAATGCCGGTATCTCGGTCGTTCATCAGTTCGGTGATGAATCAAAATACCTGATTGAGGAAAAGCTCAACAAATTGTTTCCTACCCTGCGTGGTGATTACAACCTCTACGGAAACAGCCATTACTTTATGGGGCAAACATTTTGCTCAGACATGCCCGATCCTTCGGTGGGCGAAAGCGACTGGATGCTGCGCATGGAAAAAAAGATGGACCGCGACCAGATCCGCATGATCCTGCAGGCCGCGTTTGTACTCAATGAGATAAACATCGAAATGCTTTATTGCCTTATGAAGAACGATGACCCCAAGAAGATCAAGGCCCTGAAAGACAAACAACAGCGATGGCTCGACCGGTTGGCGAAGATACGCATGGGCAGCACCTTCTTTTATATCGTGTCCTCGTTTGCCAATGCTGATATTCTTACCCTGAAATATTTTTATAACCTGATCGAAACCCTCGAATTCGAGGAATTCAAAACCGCTGTGCTTTCCATCCGTAAAAGTCTTGAGAAGGGCGCCAGGTTCTACGGCGCCCTGGGAGAGAAACATTTCTACAGCGACGGATACAACTACGACTATTATGATCAGTTCGGTATCCGCGGAAATGTATCGCAGACCTCTGCAGGCCTGCGGCATATTCAACCGGATAAGCTTCTTGAAGGCGGATTCGACGCCGGCAACATGATGAGCCTGGTGGTAGGGCAGGAGCAGGGCAACACTTTCCGGGTTCTGAAAGGAATGTACACCATCACTCCCCAATGGATTCGAGAGCTTGGAGATAATTTCATCCAGTTCTTCGAACCACACAAGAAGAAGATTCTGCATCTGTATCACGACCGCAGTACCAACCAGTATCGCAAAAGCGGACGAGACTTTGCCACCCAACTCAAACATGATATCGAGTTCAACCGGCAGGGAGCCCGCACCGGATGGCTGGTACAACTGATGTCGGTAGGCCAGGGTAACATCACCCACGCCGATGAGTTCAATCTGATGAACATCATGATGGGAGAGAAGGACAAACGCCTTCCATCACTGCTGATCGACAAGTTTGAATGCCGTGAACTCAAGAGCCAGCTTGAGATCACCCCGGTAACCAAGAACAGCAAAGGTGAAATTCAGAAGGTCAAGAAAGGGGACAAGCTTCCATCGGCCCGCCTTCCAATGGAATCCACCAACTTCTGCGATGCTTTTAAATATCTGATTTGCCGGCCGAAGTGGATTGCTATTGCAAAACAAAAACGTGCAATGAGTCTGGGATCCATCAATACTATTTCCTGATCATTTTCCCAAAACAATTTGATTGGTGGGATTTTTAGTTTCCAAAAATCCCGGCATATGGTGTGAATTTTGCCCTCCCGGGGTACTGTGAAACTCCACAGAGCAGGATACCACGCTCCATATAGGATTACATGGCGTTTGCTCATATATCCGCTTTTTAAAAGACAGTGAACGTGCAGCCTGCCATCGGGGCTGGTCATCCGTTGTTGTTTGATTACCTTTTTGAAAAGGTAACGAAAACAGGTTTTTAAACAGGTTGATAAATCTTTAATCTTTAACTTCCACTATTTATTTATGGAATGTTGGCATATTTTAATGTAAAGTAGCCACGGCGACTTCCTTTTTCTTTGTCTGTCAACGGCAAATCAAAAGGAAGCGAAAAAGAAACCGCTTTGGCCAGCCCACACCTTAATACTCGAAATTTCAGCAAAGTTACCTGCAATGAAGCGCCCTGAAAATGGGGCTTAACACTGTCAAGGGCGGCCACCTGATGGCATTTCCCGCCTTTCAGGTTTATTCATTCCGCAAATGCAGAAGTGACCCAAACCCTTGACATTAGTTATTCATTCCGGTTGTGTTGATGAGCATAAATTTTTTTAACCCGGCGTGCCAGATGCCAAAACAAGTCCCCAGGGCAGGGGCAAACATCATGTCAAATCTGACAGCAACCGCAAAGAAATCCGGTAACGGAGGCGCATCACAGGAAGAAAAAACCACTGCCGCCATCATGAAACCGATTATTAATCCTCAGAATCCGGTTACAGGAGAATCGAAACATCAGGTTGCTCCCGTGACGGAACCGAAAAAAGAGCTAACGCTGATGGAGAAGATCCTCAAAGTCGAAAATCTACAGTTGGTCATCGAAAAGAGAAAGAAACTGGTCCAGACCCGCAGCGAATTGGAACGGTTTCAGATCGCATCAAACGATTTCAACTGCACCATGCGGATGAACGATTCTGACGGGAATACCTTCACCACGAATTTCACGCCTGGTATTAAGAAGGTGATCGAGTTTCTTAAAACTTCGTTTGATTCAAGTATCTCGGATGTTGAGACGAAGATCAATTTCTGATATTACGGGTCTCCGGATGAAAGCCGGAGACCTTTTTTTATGGTCGTAATAAAACCTGTCCTTTAATTTTTTCTTTTTCGATCATACGTTTGTATCATGGTCGAAGAGGAAACTATCCATCTTTATGAGGCAATAAAGGAAATGAGGCGGCTCACTCAATTGGGTAAGTCGTTCACGTTTGTTCATTCAACCTGGAACCGCGATACGTGTGTGTCGAACGGGTTCCGTACGGTAAACAGCGCCCGCCTACGGCCGGCGGCAAAGGGCGATGACCTTTCAAACGCCGATTTCAAGATTTTCTATATCGATGAGGATCTGAATGAACCACGAAACTGCTGGCAGATGTTGATCATGTTCTTCAACGGCAAACGCGTATTTCTCAACTGAAACCCATGAGCGAGGAAAACAAGGATATTCAATTAGTTCACGCCGGGGGAAAAACCCTCAGCATAACACCGGCAAATTGTTACCTGTTTGAAACTATTGGTTCAAGTCAGGTTGCTTCAACTTCGATCCTTCCGTTCTATTCGACAACTCGCCAATTGAATCCCATCAGGCTGGGTGAGTTCGAGATCGTTCAGAATGGAAGCGAAAATAACTACCCTGAAGAAATTCGTCAGATCCTGGATGAAAATAACCTTACCCCTGAGGTACTGAACAAACAAACCCAGCTCCTATGGGGCCAGGGTCCGGCCCTTTACCGGGTAAAGTTTGAGAACGGGCGAAGGATAAAGTATTGGGTTGAGGATAAAGAAATACAGTCGTGGCTTGACTCCTGGGATTATGAAGAGTACCTTCTGAAGTCATCGACCGATTTCCGAACCCTTAACGGCCATTTCAGCAAGTTTTACCGTAACCGCGGGGCACGCATCAGCGGGAACCGGGCGTTTGTTTCGAAACTTGAGCACGTTTCGGGCATGTTTGCGCGCCTTGAGTGGCCGGATGATAATAACCAGATACGTGGGATCATCGTCGGCGATTTCCGGCAGCCATGGAAACAAGGTTTGCGCCGCTATCCTGTTTTCAATCCTGACGATGCACTGGCCTACCCCGTTTCGATGCGTTATTCTAACCTTTATTCATTCGCCCTCGATCTGGAATATTCACGGTCACCATTCCACGGTACCATCAACTGGATCAAGCTTGGATCTTCGATTCCAAAACTACTGACCAACTTTAACGCCAATTCGATGTCGATCAAGTACCACATCCAGGTACCTTCAGTTTATTGGGATCAGCTTCGTGCAACGCTGGAAGAAAAATGCATGACCGAGAACCTCCAGTTCACCGAAAAAATGTTTCAGGACCTTAAAGATGACACTTTCAAGGCCGTTTCGGCAGCCCTGGCCGGAAACGAAAAGGTTGGAAAATTTCTTTCTACCGATCTGGTATTTGATGGTAACATAAATGATTATATCGGCTGGAAAATCGATCCACTGGAGCAAAAAGTGAAAGAGTTCATCGATGCCCAGATCAACATCTCTACCCAGTCGCTATTTGAGATAACCTCAGGACTCGGATTACATCCTGCACTGTCGAACCTGAGCAAGGACGGGAACCTGCCCAGCGGATCGGAGCAGCTCTATGCCTTCAAGCTCTACCTGGCAACCGGTATTGATATTCCGGAAGGAATCGTGACAAAGGATATCAACCTGGCCATCCGGGCGAACTTCCCCGGAACCGACCTGAAGGTCGGATTTTATCATGAAATCGTAATGACTGAAGAAAAAACAAACCCTGAAGACCGGATAAAAAATGCTGTTTAACAAGGGAGACACCGGATCGACTGAATTAAAAGAGCTGATCGGCTTTATTTATAAGTCGATCAATTTCAATAACCTCCAATCGTATATTGATTTCGCCGAACGCGATATCAAAAAGATCATAGGCAAGGAGGTATTTCAGGTAGCACAGGATCATTACGACAGCGATAACTACCAGGCACCGGAACCTGATCCTCCAGTCGAGGGAGAGGAACCGGCTGAGGAACATCCGGAATATGCTATTTTGGATGAACTTGTTTCCCGTATTCAGTACCCGGTAGCCATCCACGCTTACCGCAAGTATGCTCCCAACTCAGATCTTACGCACAGCGATAAGGGGCGCCAGATTTTCGTATCTGAAAACGAAAAACCGGCCTTCGAGTGGATGATCGAAAAAGATAACGATAACCTGCTCCGCCTGGCAGGTGAGGCCACCGATATTCTGATCGAATTCCTGGATAATCATGCAGATGACACGATCGATGTTGATGGTGAGGACCAGGCGCTCATCCCGTGGAAGGATTCACAGGCATACCAGAAATTAAAAGGATCATTCATCAATACTGTCGATCAGTTCGAGGAGATATTTCGCATCGGTGGATCCCGACTTACTTTTCTGTCGTTGCTCCCGTTTATGAAAAGGGTTCAGGAAAATGAACTTAAGCCGTGTTTTACGGATGCGATGTATGCTAACATCCTTGAAGAAATTGCCAGTTGCGAAATTTCAGAAGGTAACCAGCTGATTCTTGACCGGGCACGGCCGCCGCTGGCGCTCCTGACGCTCAGCGTTGCAGCCAAACGGCTAACTACCGAATTTCTTCCCGACGGGCTGTTTATCAACCAGGTGACATCGGTAGTCAAGTCAAAGATGGCGGCCGGGAAGGTTGACCGCAACGAGGTTTCAAAAAACCTTGAACTTGATGGAATGCGGGAGCTGCGCAAGCTGCAGGATTACCTTGCAAAGCTTGCTGCCGCAGAAGCCGGAACTACATTGGAGGCTGTTGATCTGACTGAGCACATTTCTGCTGACGAAAAATTTGTAAGGCTATAATGCACAAAATCGAAATATACGAGAAAGGAGTTTCCCGCGAGTTCCCGGAAAATATTGATGAAATGACCGGGGATCAATTCCTCTATTTCATCGACCGGGTGCTGCAGTATCTTGACGGAAAGATTTCCCTTTCACAGTTCAAGGTATCGCTGGTTCAGCGTTTTCTCAATATCCGCTATGATTTCAGGTATGCAACTCTTTCCGTGGCCGAAAAAGAGGAGATACAGGGAAATATCCTGCGCATTGGCGAACTGTGCAATTCATATTTCGAGGAAATCGAACAGGACGGGAAGAAAGTAAAGACTTTCAAGCTCACCAGTACGCGGAATTTCGTTCCGGTGATATGGTGCGGAAAGAGAAAATACTATGGTCCGGAAGATGCATTGCAGAATATTACCTTCTGTGAGTACCGAACGGCACATTCCTATTTTGCATCCTACGTTTCATCGAAAGATGAAATGGATTTGTGCCGGATGATTGCCGTTTTATACCGACCCCGTAAACCTTTTCTTTTCCTTCGCAAGCTTTTCCCGGGTTTCGATGGACAGGGGCGTATTCCATTCACCTCAAAGAGCAACCCGATCCATTTGGAATCGCGAGCCAGGCGCATCTTAAGGCTGCCGGTTGCCATCAGATATTCGATATTTCTGTTTTTCTCGGGTAGTGAACGTTACCTGGAAACCGGAAAACCGGTTATTGATGGTAAAGAAATCGATTTCTCAATCCTATATGAAGGGAGCGACCATGATCCGGATTCGCCCGATATCGGACTTACCGGCGTTCTGTTTGCCCTGGCAGAAAGCAAGGTGTTCGGCTCCATCAAGGAAACCGACGACCAGAACCTCTATGATGTGATGGTACGGCTGTATCAGGTCGTAAAACAATCAAAAGCTTTAGAAGCAAAATTTAAGAATAATGGTAGCGGTTCAAACATATAAAGTATTCTGGGAATACATGCTAACACTGGTTACCGGGATAACACAGGTAAAGGTGGTTATCGACGAGGAAGATTTCATGGAATATCTCCGTGATGTCGATGCCGAAACCGTTACCCTGCTGGCCGTGATACCCTCGTCGGCTGTTGAGGCCACCTCAAGTGACGATTATGAGGAGATCGACAATATCTACGTGTACATACTTAAAAAGAGTAATCCTCAAGATTTAACATCCGACGAGGTATTAGCGGAGCTTAATGCTTTGCAAACAACCATGACGGCTATCAAGCAAAAGCTCATCGATATGTCGGGCGATTTTGATCATTGCGATAACCAATATATCTGCCTGATGCATAAACTGATTATATCATCTATGCAGACCGCACCCGAGTACAACCTCATGGGGTGCAACGGCTATGGACTGACTTTCAAACTTAAAACCAAAGGCGTTTAATGACACTCGAAGAAGTATATACCGGTCTGAGCGACCGGATGGATATCATAACCGATGAGCTGGTTAAGGTGTCGCGTAACCAGGAATCATTACAATTCCGACTGGGATCCATCGAAGCGAATATTACCGAAGTGGAACTCAAAAACGGCGGAAACCGGATGATCAAACAAAGCCGTCAGCAACTTAATCAGGACACATACGACCAGATTAAGCAGGGCGGTATGATCGATCAGAGGATTACAAACGTGAGATCAGAACTTATTGAACAGCTTTCACAGTGTAAAACCTGCCATAATCCCGAAGAGATTCAGGTTGAAAAAGAAAAAAAATGGGATAAAGCCTGGAAGTGGTCAACCCGCATTGCCATAGTGATCATCGCCGTGATCACTATCCTGTTTGCCGTTAAATGGGAAAATTTTGTGTTTAAATGGTAACGGCGATGCGACATATCCTTATTGTTGAAGATACCGCTGATCACGCTTTTCTTCTGCAAACCCAGTTAAACCGCCTTCATTTTCTCACTTCGGTATGCATCAACACCTTCTCGATCCTACATAAGGTACGTTTGGGATTGGTAGACGCGATCACCGTTGACATCAATCTTCCGTCGATTAACGGGATTGAACTGATACGCTACATTAGGAACATCAATAAAAATATCCTTGTCGTGGTTATAACGGCGCTGGATGATGATTCGAAACGCATCGAAGCGCTGCAGGCCGGAGCGTCCTACTACATTTTAAAGCCCTATCCCATGAAAGATCTCAAAACAATTTTTGAACCGCTGAAAAATGAAACGACTGATTAACTCCATCTGGAGGCACTTGCTGTCGTGGCATGAATACGTAACCATTCCGGTGGCCCTGATTCTGTTTTATTTCAGTCCGTCGCTGCTCAGGTTGATTGATCCCACGGCGGCAACCTACGATGCCGGTGTGCTTCAGGTGATCATCTTTACCATCATCCAGTTTCTTGTTTACAATGCCGTGGCCTGGATCGTATTCAAGCTCACGTTTCCGAAGATGTACAAGATGCTGGACGACGAAATCGAGAATAAGGTTCTTAATAACGGAGCCATCACCATGTGGGAGAAAATCAAGATCGTGCTTTGGGTGTTCTCCCTGTACCTGATCTGTATCGTGTTACTTTCGAGGGTTATCGGATGAAAAAGCTGCTGATCATATTGTTTTTGTTGCCGGTTACGGTCACAGCGCAGCGTGAATGCGTCAGGCGGGCGTATGAGTCGCAGGTAGGAGTGAAGGAACAGGGCAATAACAGCGGTAAGCACGTTGAAATGTATCTGAAAACGGCCGGATTAAAACCCGGGAATCCCTGGTGCGCATCATTTGTGTACTGGTGCCATAGGCAGTGCGGAACCGATCTGAAGATCTCATGCCCCGCCATGGCAAGATCCTGGTACCATCAGAAGAGGTTGGTCAGGATACGAAACAAGTCGATCCTGACGCCTCAACCGGCCGACGTGGTGCTTTTTATTTATGGCAAAGCCATCTATCACTGCGGATTTTACGATTCCGAAACCCGGGATTTCGTCATTACTGTTGAAGGAAATGTGAGTCCGGGCGGTGTTGGCGGCGTCCACAAGCTTAAACGCATGAAACGATCGGTATATGCAATAACCCGATGGGTAAATTAAGAATCAGGGCCATGTTCGACATTAATATTTGGGATGGTATAAGGTGCAGGCTGCTTGGCTGGCACAAATGGGTGTACGATGAAAGAGATGGGTATATATTGAAAACGTGTGAGAGGTGCCCCAAACAGAAGAAAATTTATAATAAACCCGTAAAACAGAATCAAACCTGACAAATGACTCACCTTCAACGAAAATTCGGGTGGATACCCGATGATCCGGGCGATGATCCGGTGTTTAAATGCGAGAAACCGCGGGTATTTTCCCGCACTATGGATCTTCGCTGGAAACACATCATCCTTC
>DAONFN010000030.1:10268-14299 GCA_035403625.1 Bacteroidales bacterium | reverse complement strand
CGGCGACTTCCCTGTTCCGGCGTTTGGCCGGGATCGTACGGGGCTTCTGGGATGGTCTGCGCTCGCTTGGCCAGATCAGACAACCGGTTTTGTTCATCTTTTACTCCGTTGCTATCTGGGGCTTGTATTTCCTGATGCTGTACGTTTGTTTCTTCTGTTTCCCCGAAACCAGTCCGCTTACACCCGGAGCTGGTCTGTCGGGGCTCGTACTGGGAAGTGTCGGAATCATGATCACCCCGGGAGGAATCGGACTTTATCCGGCCATCATTCAGGAGACCATGCTGCTTTACGGAATCGTTCGTACAACAGGGCTTGCCCTCGGGTGGATCTCCTGGACCGCACAGACCAGTATGATCCTGGTGACAGGGGGCATTTCCCTGCTATTGCTATCCTTCAACAAGAAAACGCATGGACAGGCTTAGTACTCTACGGTCCAAGATCCAGACCTGGGACCAGATTAGGAAACATGTCGCTATCTGGCGATTTAAAGGGAAAGTGATTGTTTTTTCCAACGGATGTTTTGACATCCTTCATCTCGGTCACATTGAGTACCTTGCCAAAGCCCGTGACCTCGGTGATATCCTTGTGGTCGGCCTGAATAACGACGAGTCGGTCCGACGCCTGAAAGGCCTCCACCGGCCCGTTAACGACGAAGAGGCCAGAGCCACGACGCTGGCCGCCCTATCCTTTGTCGATGTCGTGGTACTGTTTGGGGAAGACACTCCTTACGACCTGATCCGTCTCGTCCAACCTGACATCCTGGTAAAAGGAAGAGATTACGAAGGAAAGGAGATCGTTGGCAGCGATGTTGTGCTTGCGAGGGGCGGAAAGGTGACCACCATCGAACTGACACAAGGATATTCTACTACACGGACCCTGGAACTGGCTCAAAAATTACATCAATAATTCCCGGGCCATTGTTTTCCTGAATCAACATGACAAAAGTCAAGACTGCATTTTTCTGCCGGAATTGTGGTGCCCAATCGCCCAAATGGATGGGGAAATGCAATGCATGCGGCGAATGGAATACTTTTGTCGAAGAGGTCATCCAGCGCGACGATGCCTCTTCCTCAGCACACCGGTTCAACAACGCAAAGCAATCGGCACCCGTCCCAATCGGTGAAATCAAGGCAAGTCTCTCCAGGCGGATCGATACCCACGACCGGGAACTAAACCGGGTTCTGGGTGGCGGGCTGGTGCCCGGATCGCTGGTACTCATCGGGGGAGAGCCTGGAATCGGAAAATCAACGCTGATGTTGCAGGTGGCGCTCCGGTGCCCCGAAACCCGGATCCTTTATATTACGGGTGAGGAGAGTGATCAGCAGATCCGCATGCGAGCGGAACGCCTGGGAACAACCAACGATAATTGCCTGGTGCTGACGGAAACGAACACACAATCGATCTTTCATCACCTGGAAAAGATCAAGCCGGTCATTATCATCGCCGACTCTGTCCAGACCTTGCAAACCGAAGTCATCGACTCGTCAGCCGGCAGCATTTCCCAGATCCGTGAGTGCGCGGCTGAACTTCAGCGATATGCCAAGCAGACCGGCACCGCCATCTTCCTCATCGGACATATTACGAAAGAGGGCGGCCTGGCAGGGCCAAAAATCCTTGAACACATGGTGGATACGGTACTTCAGTTTGAAGGTGACAGGAATTACGGTTACCGCATCCTACGCTCGCTGAAGAACAGGTTCGGCTCGACCTCTGAACTCGGGATTTACGAAATGCACGACAGCGGTCTTCGTGAGGTCTCCAATCCCTCGGAGATCCTGCTCAGCTCACGCGACGAACCCGTAAGCGGAGTGGCGATCGCAGCCATGATGGAGGGACAACGGTCGATGCTGGTGGAAATACAGGCCCTCGTAAGTTCGGCGGTTTATGGCACACCCCAGCGATCGGCGACGGGGTTTGATGTTAGGAGGCTCAACATGCTGCTGGCCGTACTTGAGAAACGGAGCGGGTTCAGGCTGGGGCACAAAGATGTCTTCCTGAACATTGCCGGGGGTTTACGAGTCGACGACCCAGCCATCGATCTTGCGGTGGTAGCGGCAGTGCTTTCATCCAACCAGGACATTCCTGTCGATGCACACACCTGTTTTGCGGCAGAGGTGGGATTAAGCGGGGAGATTCGACCTGTTTCGCGCATCGAACAACGAATCGCAGAGGCAGAAAAACTGGGATTCCGGCGAATATTCGTCTCCCGTTTCAATACGCGCGAATCGCTGAACCGGCAACACGATATCCGGGTCATTGCCGTCAGTAAAATCGAAGAGGTTTACAGCGGGTTATTCCAATAGCTTTTCCGGAAGCCATTCCGGAGCAGATTCTTCATCAGAATTTCCTGATACAACGCAAATTAAACCAGTATTGCTTCCCGATTGTAAAATCATAGGGAAGATAGGTTGATTCATTATACTTGCCCATGAAGTTTGTACTGTCATATTCAGTGGAACTCATATACCATGCGTTCTGGGCAACATTGGCTAGGAAATCCTGGTGGGCAAGCATTGTGTCCAACTCATCAATGGCAGGAAGATACCAGTCGCTAAGTCCATTTAACACCAGGTTGTTGCAAATCCGGGCACCAATGTCTTCCTGGCTGCAACTGTCGAGAATGGCTATTGTATTCAGATCGCCTGACATTAATTCCCTGTGCTGGGCCCGGGGTCCTACAAGCAACGAATCGCATCCCCACAAGTACCAGTTCAATTCGTCCGATGGAGCGGCAATCAGCCCATGCTGACGGGTTGAATCCAGGTAGAACACAATCCCTCCACCGGTTACCTGGCCCATGTAATAGCTCAGAGTGGCAAGTTTCACCCAGTGAATCCCGTCGGAAAAATAGATACCGTTGCCAAAGGGTGCATGACCGGTGATAAAAACCGTTAATCCTGGTGATGGATTGGCAGGGAGGTCAAGGTAATCGAGCCGTGGCAACAGGAGGCCCCGGTCAACGGCCTTGATCTCAAGCATGGCCGACGGGTCCGGTGCCGTATTGTCGCTGTTTACCGACACCTGGGAAAGAACGGATGGTGTCCCAGCCAAAACCAACAGGACAGCCATGAGCAGTTTTATTCGGGTATTTCCATATCCAGTCCACATGGCTTGCTCGATTAAAACTTCCTGACACATCGAACATTCAGAAAATAGGACTTGCTGCAGATCCAGTATGGCGTCCAGCCTGGGTCCATGTTGACGAAAACGGAGCCGCCTGAATCCCATTCTGTGGAACTCCAGTACCATGCGCTGGCAATAAATCCACCTATCAAATCCCGGTGCGTCCACATGGAATCAAGTTCATCAGCCGAAGGAAGGAACCAATCCGAATAGCCATTCATTACCAGCGTATCACAGATCTTTGCAGCGGTAGCCTGTTCCGGGCATGCTGCGACGATTGCGGCCGTGTTGAGGTCACCCGTATTGAATTCAAAGTGCTGCGCACCCGGCCCGATCAGGGTGGTATCACAGCCCCACATAGCCGACCCCTGGTCGAAGGAAGCGGCAGCCATACCGTGCTGTCCGGTTGAATCGAGATAAAACACGACACCGCCCGCAGCCTGCATTCCCAGGTAGAAAGTCGAAGTGCCAAGCTTCAGCCAGCCGGTCCCGTCATAGTAGTAGATTCCATTCCCCGCTGGTCCATTGGCATTGACGTAGATCACCAGTCCGGCGACGGGGCTATCTGGACGGTTATTGAAGTCAATTCTCGGTAAAAGGAGTCCTTTGTTGTCCGACTTGATCTCCAGCATCGCAGAAGGGTCGGGAGAACTGTTATCCTGATTGATTGAAACCTGGGAATACACCCTATCCAAGCCTGAACATGTAACCAGAAACAAGGTAAAAACAAATAACCATGAAAGTTTCATAGAGTAGAATTTTGATGATTTGAAAGGGAAAAACTGAATTTCATCCTTACAAAAGTAGCATCAAAATACCTAAATACAAGTGTTCACCGGTTGATTTAACACTTTTTATGATCGCTTCCGGTTCAGGCCCGATCCTGATCTTCCAATTCTTTCAGTATC
>DAONFN010000030.1:0-10258 GCA_035403625.1 Bacteroidales bacterium | reverse complement strand
GTGACTTGTCCATGCACTTTTGCGTAAAAAAAGTGAAACCCACGGATAACTGTCGAATTCATCAATGTTAATTTAAACACCATCAGTCAAGCATGCTTGTACCAATTCTTTCAGTATCAGATTAACCTCCTCTTCGGTCGATGACAGCTTGAGCTTGCAGATACGGATCAATTGTACGGCCCGCTTGACTTTCAAAGCCAGGATGTCGACCGATACATCTCCGGTTTCTATCTCATTCACGATTTGCTGGAGTTCAGTGAATGCTTCGGCGTATGTAGGCTCTTTACTCATATTTCTTCCCTGTTTAAATCAATACTCTCCACGTTGCTGACAACTGATCCATCGGCCAGGATAGTTTCCAGCGGATCGCCGGGCAGAACCTCTCCGGCCGACCGGATGATCCGGCCGCGGGAACTGGTGATGCTGTAACCCCGGTTCATCACCCGGACCGGATCCAGCAATTCGACACTGCGCTCGATCATGCCAAGATCCTTTTGTTGCACCTGGATTCTGCCCGTAACGAGTGATCTAAGAACTTTGCCTGAGCTATCTATCAACTCTTTCATGCTGCGGTGGAAGCGGGCAACTGCACTTCCCAGGACAAGCCGGTCGCGGTTCAAGCCGGTTTCCGCTCCTGCGAGCGCGGCAACTGTAACCAGCTTTAAATGACGGGTAATCGTTTTTACTCCGTTTTTCCCCTCCTTCAGGATCGATTCTGTGGCGGAGGCCAGTGTGGAAATTGCCTGGTTGAGCGGAGCTGCGAAATCGTGGTACCTCTGCAACAGGAACTCTGCCAGTTCGGTAGGTGTGATCGCGTTTTTAAAAGCTACCATCTCCGTCACGGTTTCGTTGGTGGAGTGACCGATTCCGGTAATGACGGGAATCGGGAAAAGAGCGACAGCCTTTGCCAGTTCATAATGGTTATAGCATGTCAGTCCCACATCTCCTCCGCCACCCCGGATGATCGCGACGGCATCGAAATGGTGCAGAACCTGTTGGATACGGTCCAGTTGTTCAATGATGGAAGGCACGGCATTGTCGCCCTGAAGAATTGCCGGAAATAGCAGGTAGAAGATGGAATACCCCCAGGTGTTTCCTTCGATGATCGTCCTGAAATCGGCGAATCCTTTACTGGTTTCGACCGATATCACGGCGATCCGACGGGGAAGAAGGGGCAGTGAAAGAGATCGGTTCCGGTCGAAGATCTCTTCCGCCCGGAGCCTGGCAAGGGTTGCCTGTTTCTCCTTTTCAAGTTCACCCAGCGACCACGAAGGGTCAATGTCGACAATCGCAAGGCTTAACCCGTAAAGTGGGGAAAACGTGATCCTGGCAAAAAGCAGGATCTTGATCCCGTTCTTCAGGGGTTCATGAAGGACATCCTGGAACCGCTGGTTGATCCGCCGGAAATCTTCGCGCCAGATCGTCGCTTTCATTTCGGCGATGATGCGATCCCCCGATTTTTCGATCAACTCGGGATAGCAATGGCCCGATTGCGGATAGTGGTTCAACTTGTTCATCTCCGCTTTTATCCACAGGGGGGCAGGGTAATTCTCCATCAGTGTCCGCCGTACACCGACGGCTATATCCGCCAGGGAAAGAATGGTCCGGTGTTCCGTTGTATCAGTCATAGCTGGCAGCCGTCGTTATGCCGTTCACTTGCTAAAATAGGAAAAAACGGTCACCCTGGATTGGAATCTTACGAACCAATTTTCGTTACATTTGCCCGGATTCATATTCTTTCCATGAGAGCACGCATGATCACCGAAAGGGCTGAATTGACCGATGTTATAAAACGTTCGGTTTACTGCCACCTTGCCATGACCGATAAAGAAGGCAAACCCTACGTTATACCCATGAATTTCGGCTTTCGCGATGGTACAATTTACCTGCACGGTTCGCAGCACGGAAAAAAGGTCACGATTCTCCGCGAGAACCCCGATGTTTGCATTAATTTCACCACCGACCATCTTCTCCGCTATCAGTCGGAGCAGGTTGCCTGTTCCTGGAGCATGAAATACCGGAGTGTGCTGTGTTACGGCCGGGTTGAATTCATCGAAGATCCAGAAGAAAAAACCGTTGCCCTCAATGCCGTCATGGCCCAGTATACTTCAAGAGATTTCTCCTACAATCCTCCCTCCATTCGCGAGGTCTGCGTATGGAAAGTGGTGGTAACCAAATTTGAAGGAAGGGCTTACGGATATTGAGATTCCCTTTGACTGCATGGTCATTTGATCCTGTAAACCATGCCGATGTTGGCGTAGGTGGAATTGAATCCAACCTCCCCGTTCACACCTAGGTTCTTCGTAAAGAAATAGCTCGCACCGAAAAAGATCCCGGCATAGGGATAAACAGGGGTTGATCCGGCACTGCCGGGATGGTCATCGAAGCTATGAGCGCAAAAACCAAGGCCGAGCGGAAGGCCTCCATAGGTATCCAAACCTTCGACATTCCATCCGTAATGGTAGGCTCCGCGGGCGCCCAGGAGAACGTTAAACCAGGACTCATGCCATCCTGCGCCGAAATTCTGGCTGAAAAACGAAAAGGTCATTTCTCCACCCAGCGTCACGACGCCCGGGCCAACATCCCACATACCTTTTTCGAATGATCCTTTCAAGGCGGGTCCGAATCCGGCTCCATTCCCAAAATAATGTGTGCCCGGGCCAATTCCGGCATTCACCACCCACCGGTCGACCCGGATAGGGTCCAGCGGGCCACCGGCGAACATCACACCGCCCGCGAGGAAAGTAAAAACAGCGACGAAGGTTACAATCAGGCTTATCTTCTTCATTTTCTTTATGTTTGCAGGTTATCTAGAACGAGAATTTACCAACGATCTGGAAAAAGATAAACGGCCATTCGGGATAAAATGGTATATGACCTGAACAGAAATGTTGATTCCGGTCATTTCTTGGTAAGAAACCATTTACAGAGGTAGCCGCATCCCAGGCCAATCAGCCCACCGGCAACCCATCCTGCGAGAATGTCGCCCGGGTAGTGCACTCCCAGGTATATCCGGGTGTACGACATGAGAAAAGCATAGAGGAGCATGACGGCGGGAAATAGCCGGAAGGGCCTTCCCAGTAAGAGAATCATGAAGATGGCGATAGCCAGGTTGGTGGAGGCATGAGCCGAATAAAAGCCAAAGGTTCCTCCCAGGTAGCCGTTCACGGTGTGCACCCCTGAAAGGGCGGGTTCGAAGGTAGGTCTCAGCCGGCCAACACCGTCCTTGACCACATTCGAGAGCTGGTCGCTGGCTATAACCATAAATGCGACAAACAGCAGGACCCACAAGGTTTGCCACCGGAACCTGCGGATTACCAAGGCTAGCAGCACGACATATAAAGGCAACCATGTAAGTGGCTGGGTAAAGGCCCACATGATCCGGTCCAGAAAAGGGCTATGGCATCCATTCAGGAAGAGGAAAACCGATCGGTCGATATGTATCAGCCACTCAGACATTCCGTAGAAAAAGTAACTCGTTCGAGGATCCGATGCTGACGATCGGTCACAAATCCGCCTCTTTATTCAATTCGTCCCAGATCACCTGCTTCAGCTTTGCCAGCCCTGCCTTTGAATGGGATGAAATGAATACGGTCCGGATACCGGGAAGGTCCTTCTTCAGTTCAGCCAGGATTTCCTCATCGGCCAGATCCGATTTGGTTATGGCCAGGACACGTGTTTTATCCAGCAGATCCGGGTTGTACTGGCGAAGCTCATTCAGCAGGACCTGGTACTCCTTCCCGATATCATTACTATCCACCGGAATCATGAAGAGAAGGATGGAATTTCGTTCAATATGCCTCAGAAACCTCAATCCCAGTCCCTTACCCTCGTGGGCACCCTCGATGATTCCGGGGATGTCGGCCATGACGAACGATCGGTGATCGTGGTACCTTACAATCCCGAGGTTAGGAACTAGGGTAGTGAAAGGATAATCGGCGATCTGGGGTTTGGCGGCAGAGATGACCGAAAGGAGGGTTGATTTCCCGGCATTCGGAAATCCAACGAGCCCCACATCGGCCAGAAGTTTCAACTCCAGTATTTTCCACCCTTCGATGCCGGGTTCTCCGGGTTGGGCGAATTTTGGAGCCTGCCGGGTCGCAGTTTTAAAATGGTCGTTCCCCAGTCCTCCCCTTCCTCCCGGCACAAGGATATAAGTCTGATCGTGTTCCGTGATCTCGCATTCCTGCTCGCCGGTCTCGGCGTCGCGGGCGATGGTGCCGAGGGGGACTTCGATGATGACATCGTTCCCGTTGGCCCCATGACGGAGTTGCTTGGAGCCTCCTTCCCCCTCTCCTGCGCGGAGGTGCTTGGTGAACTTCAGGTGCAGGAGTGTCCAGTACTGGTTATTTCCTTTCAGGATGATATGACCTCCCCGGCCACCGTCGCCGCCGTCGGGCCCCCCGTGAGGATTGGTCCGTGTCCGGAGAAAATGCTTCGACCCGGCTCCCCCGTTTCCGGAGGTGCAATGAATTTTCACATAATCGACGAAATTCGAATCAGCCAAAATTTCCGGGCGTGTTTATGGTTGACTATCAAACGGATTCAATGGTTACACACAGCTGTTCGAAGATCTCCGCGACCGTACCGACACCATGAACTTCCCGAAAGAGTTGCTGACTGCGGTAATAATCGATCAGCGGTTTCGTGTGCTGATGGTACTGAACCAGCCGGTTCTTGATCACCTCCTCTGTGTCGTCCATTCGTCCCTGCTCGCGGGCCCGGTTCAACAGCCTTCGTACCAGCTCTGCCTCGTCAACCTCCAGTGCCAGCACCAGGGTGACGCTCCGCCCGTGCGATTTCAGCATTCGGTCAAGTTCAACGGCCTGATTCACGGTCCTTGGAAAACCGTCGAGCACAAAGCCCTCCGCCTTGTCGTTTTTCATGAACACCGACTCCATGATCTCGATGAGCAGATCGTCGGAAACCAGGTGTCCGGCATCCATCACGGACTTGACTTTCAATCCGCGCGGAGTTCCCTGGCTGACTTCAGCCCGGAGGATGTCCCCCGTCGATACATGTTTCCATCCGTATTTCGCGGCGATCTGTACCGCCTGAGTCCCTTTGCCCGCCCCCGGCGGACCGAATAAAATGAGGTTGAACATAGTTGGGTAGTTTGGAGATTAGGTAACAGGGTTACAGAGTAACAAAGTGACAGATTAACAAGGGAATAGGATTAGCACATCAGCACATCATTTGACGATCTTGTAAATTTCCGGCAGGTTCCGGCCGTAACCGTTGTAATCGAGGCCATATCCGACAATAAAGTCATTCGGGATGCTGATGCCGATATAATCGATCGGGAAATCCTTCTGGAAGGCTTCTGCCTTGAAACAGAAACATGCAACCTTCACATCGGCGGGCTGCTGTTTACTTACCTCGGCCAGTAACTTTTCCATCGTGATCCCGGTATCGACGATATCCTCCACGATTATAACATGCCGTCCGGCAAGTTCCTCATCCACCCCGATCAACTCCCTGACCACTTCCGTTGTCCGGGTCCCCGAATAGGAGGCAAATTTCACGAAGGTAATTTCGCAGGGAACTGTAATTTTCCGCATCAGGTCACCGGCAAACATAAAGGCTCCATTAAGGATAGCCAGCAGCAGCGGGTTTTTCCCTTCAAAATCACGGTTGATTCCCTCGGCCACACGTTGAACGGCTGCATCGATCTCTTCCCGTGGAATAAACTTCTCAAAAACGAGTTCCCTTACCTGTACTTTAGTCATAATCAGTGAAATGTTACGTAGGCGCAAAGGTAGTCAAATTATATCTAACTTTGCGGCATAACGCGAAACAACGATCATGGAAGCACGAGTTAGCATCATCATGGGCAGCACATCTGATCTTCCTGTCATGGAAGCGGCAGCGAAGTTCCTCAACGAGATGCAAATTCCGTTTGAGATCCACGCTCTTTCGGCACACCGCACCCCTGAACAGGTGGAAGAATTTGCCCGCCATGCCGAGAGCAGGGGGATCCGGGTGATCATTGCGGCTGCCGGCATGGCTGCCCACCTGCCGGGTGTGATCGCTTCGATGACCACGTTACCGGTTATCGGTGTACCGGTCAAGGCCTCGCTGGAGGGACTCGACGCCCTTCTTGCGATCGTCCAGATGCCTCCCGGAATCCCTGTGGCTACTGTCGGGATCAATGCCTCACAAAATGCCGCCATTCTGGCTGCCGAAATCCTGGCAACGGCAGATATCGCATTGCGCGAAAAGCTCATCCATTTCAAGCAGGATCTCAAGAAAAAGATCATCAAGGCCAATGAAGAACTGGCCGGCGTAAAATTCGAATTCAAAATCAATTAATTCCTTACCGTTTCCGGATCAGCATCAACCCGTCCCGCAGAGGAAGGATGACGTTTTCCACCCGTTCATCATCCCTTACATGCCGGTTGAATGCTACGATACCTCTTGTCTCCCGGTCCATTTTTCCTGGATCACCGGTAACTTTTCCGTCCCAAAGTACATTGTCGGCCACGATAAACCCGCCGGGGCGAAGCCTCGGCATGACCAGTTCATAGTATTCGACGTATGCAGGTTTATCGGCGTCGATAAACACAAGATCCCAGGTCTCATCGATGAAAGGGATAATTTCACGGGCATCTCCTATGTGCAGCATGATCACCTTTTCCATCCCGGCTTCGCGGATGTACTTACGGATTCCTTCTTCCAATTCCGGGTTGATCTCGATCGTGTGTAAAAAAGATGAATCTCCTCCTTCCCGGTCTGGTGTTGCAGGGACATGATCCAATCCATATCCCATGGCGATTGCCGAGTAACCGGTGAACGTTCCAATTTCCAGGATTCTGGCAGGCCGGATCATCGTCACAAGCATCTTCAGAAATCCGCCCTGGATATGCCCCGAAAGCATCCTAGGATAGAGCTGGGTCAGGTGGGTCTCACGGTCAAGCCGGACCAGCACTTCCGGTTCGGGCGAGGAATGGGCTTCCACATAATTCTGCAGCCTTTCATCGGGATTCAGTGTCATAACGGCGGTCAGATATAGGTTAACATGCTGAGGTTCGCTTCGTCGAAGATCTCATTGGCAATTTCGGCGATCTCCTCCGCCGTGGTTGCATGAATACGGTTGAGAATGGATTCGATGGATTCGAACCGGTCGCGGACCAGGTAACTTTTTCCCATGGCCAGCATGGTTGCCAGGTTCGACTCCTGCGAAATAGCCAGTTGCCCGGTGATCTGCTTCCGGGCCGCTGCGAGTCCGGCAGGACTCAGCCTGACCTCCCTGAGTCTTTTTACCTCTTTATGCACTACCGACAAGGCCTTCTCCAGGTGAACCGGGTCGGTTCCGAAATAGATGAGGATCAGACCGGCGTCGGAATACATCACGTAGTTGGATTCGTTATGGTAGGTAAGACCGTTTTTTTCGCGCAGGGCCAGGGATAACCGGGAATTCATCACGGGTCCGCCGAGCAGGTTGTTGAGAAGTGCCAGGGGGATCCGCTTTTCATGGGTATAGGGATAGGCAGGAGATCCCAGGATACAATGTACCTGCGACGTGCGTCTGTTTTTTTTAACCTGGAAAGTCTTACATTCCACCACAGGCGTCCTTGCAAGGGATTGACCCCGGTCCGGGAAATCACCAAAGTACCGTTCCGTCAGCCTGACCAGCCGTCTGAAATCAATCTTTCCGACCGAGGCGATGACCATCTCCCCGGGTCGGTAACTCCGGCGAATGAAGTCAAGCAGGTGCTCCCGTTTCAGGCGGCGCAGACTTTTGGGTGTTCCCAGAATGTTTCGCCCCAGCGGATGACCTGCGAAAAGGTATTCTTCGAAATCATCGAATATCTGTTCGGCCGGCGCATCCCTGTACGAGGTGATCTCATCCAGGATTACCTGTTTTTCACGCTCCAGGTCCTTCTCCGGGAAAGTTGAATGGGAAAAGATATCCTGGAACAGTTCGAGCGTTCGTGGATAGTACTCCGCCAGGAAGGATGCATGGATACAGGTCTCTTCCTTGCCGGTAAAGGCGTTAAAGTCGGCACCGACATTCTCCAGCCGGTTCAGTACCTGGGTGACGCTTCGCCTGTCAGTGCCCTTGAAGATCGTATGCTCGATGAAATTGGCAATCCCGTGTTCCTTTTCGGTCTCATCACGGGAGCCGGCATTGACAAAGATCCCGCAATGCGCCACCGGACTATCCACGGGTATATGAACCAGACGGATCCCGTTGGCAAGCATGTGGTAAAGCGGATCCATATTCTATTTCCTGCTCTCGATCAGGATCCCGAGCAGCTTGATCCCGGCTTCCGGGATCACGGTGCCGGGGCCGAAGATGGCGGCGGCTCCAGCCTGGTAGAGAAATTCGTAATCCTGTGGGGGGATGACTCCGCCCACGATGACCAGGATATCTTCCCTCCCCAGTTTCTTCAGCTCCTCGATCACTTGCGGAACGAGCGTTTTATGTCCGGCGGCGAGGCTCGAAACACCAAGGATGTGCACATCATTCTCAACCGCTTGCCGAGCCGACTCTGCCGGGGTCTGGAAAAGCGGACCGATATCGACGTCAAAACCGATATCGGCATAGCCGGTTGCCACGACCTTGGCGCCCCGGTCATGTCCGTCTTGGCCCATTTTCGCGATCATAATGCGCGGCCGCCGACCCTCCATGGCGGCAAACTTGTCGGCCAGGTCACGGGCCCTGTTAAATACCTCATTATCCTTCGATTCCGAAGAATATACACCTGAAATACTGCGTATCACAGCCTTATACCTCCCATAGATTTTTTCGAGTGCAAAGGAAATCTCGCCCAGCGAGGCTCGCTTCCGGGCTGCATCGATGGTCAATGCAAGGAGGTTCCCCTGACCGGTCTCGGCAGCCAGGGTCAAGGCCGCCAGGGCCTGGTCCACCTCTGCCTGGTTGCGGTTCTCGCGAAGTTGTCTCAACCGCTGGATCTGGGCTTCCCGCACTGCTGCATTGTCAACATCCAGGATTTCGATCGGATCTTCTTTTTCCAGACGGTTCATGTTGACCCCGACGATCCGGTCGAGTCCTGAATCGATCCTTGCCTGTTTCCGGGCGGAGGCCTCTTCGATCCGCATCTTAGGAATTCCCGTTTCGATCGCTTTCGCCATCCCCCCCAGTTCTTCGACCTCTTCGATCAACTTCCATGCTTTGTGTGCAATTTCATGGGTCAGGGTTTCCACATAATAGGATCCAGCCCACGGATCCAGCGAACGGCAAATCTGGGTCTCCTCCTGGAGATAGATCTGTGTGTTTCGTGCAATCCTTGCTGAGAAGTCGGTGGGCAAAGCGATCGCCTCATCCAGCGCGTTGGTATGAAGCGATTGAGTATGACCGAGCGCGGCGGCAAGGGCTTCGATACACGTGCGCGCCACGTTATTGAACGGATCCTGTTCGGTGAGGCTCCAGCCCGATGTCTGGGTATGGGTTCTCAGGGCCATCGACTTGGGGTTCTTTGGGTTGAACCGGCTTACGATCTTAGCCCAGAGCAACCGGGCAGCCCTCATTTTCGCAATTTCCATGAAATGATTCATGCCCGAGGCCCAGAAGAAAGAGAGCCTTGGTGCGAAGGTATCGATATCCATCCCTGCGTTGATTCCCGCCCGCAGGTACTCCAGTCCGTCGGCAAGGGTGTAAGCCAGTTCGATATCGGCTGTAGCCCCTGCCTCCTGCATATGGTACCCGCTGATCGATATCGAATTAAACTTCGGCATGTTCTTCGAAGTGAATTCAAAAATGTCGGCGATGATCTTCATGGAGGGTCCCGGTGGATAGATGTAGGTATTCCGGACCATGAATTCCTTCAGAATGTCGTTCTGGATCGTACCGGTAAGTTTCTCCATCGGCACACCCTGTTCCTGGGCAGCCACAATGTAGAAGGCCAGGATGGGAAGCACGGCTCCATTCATCGTCATCGATACCGACATGATATCCAGCGGGATCTGATCAAAAAGGATATTCATGTCGAGGATGGAATCGATCGCCACTCCGGCTTTCCCGACATCGCCCACCACCCGCTCATGATCGGAATCATAGCCCCGGTGGGTGGCCAGGTCGAAGGCCACCGAGAGTCCCTTCTGCCCGGCTTTCAGGTTCCGGCGATAGAAGGCATTCGACTCTTCAGCGGTAGAAAATCCGGCATACTGGCGTATCGTCCAGGGGCTCATTACATACATGGTGGAATAGGGTCCCCGAAGAAAAGGGGGTAGCCCGGCCGCATAATTCAGGTGTTCCATCCCGGCCAGGTCGTCTGACCCGTAAACAGGCTTC
>DAONFN010000029.1:0-14537 GCA_035403625.1 Bacteroidales bacterium | reverse complement strand
TCGGGATCGGCATGGATGAAACGGGCAACGGCCAGCCGCGACCGCTCATAGAGTTCTTCCATTTCACGGATCACGAAGCGGATGGGTTCCGTTTCAAGCATGGCCCGATAGGCGGTTTGTTTTTCCAGCACCGGTATCGGACAGGCGCCGAACGAACCATGATTCAGAAAAACTACACCGGGGTCAAGGGACCAATGCCGGGCAAATTCGGAAGGTTGGGGAAGTTTCATGAGAATCATTAAGGATAAACGAGTTTAACTTAGTCCGCCCGGACGATCAACCCTTTCAGGTACTCCCCTTCAGGATGGAAGATGCTCACCGGGTGGTCGGGTGATTGTGCGAGGGTGTGCATGATCCTGACCTGCCGGCCGGTTTCGATGGCAGCCGCCTGCACCGCCGAGCGGAACATCTCGCGGGAAATGGCCTGCGAACAGGAGAAGGTGAAGAGTATACCCCCCGGAGTCAGCTTTTTCATCGCTTCTGCATTGATGTGAATGTAAGCGTGCAAAGCATTGTTGGTTACCTGGTGGGTCTTGGCGAAGGCAGGAGGATCGAGAATGATCAGGTCGAAGATCTCCTTCGTCTCCACCAGGAATTGCTTGACATCCGCAACCGTCGACACGTTCTCCTGGCCGTCGCATCCATTCAGTTTCATGTTCTCCTCCGTCCATTCGATGGCCTGCCGGGAACTGTCGACAGAATGGACCCGGGTGGCCCCGCCTTTCGCGGCATACACAGAAAAAGCCCCCGAATAGCAGAAGGTATTGAGTACGCTTTTCCCCCGGGCATAGAACTGGGTGAACATCCGGTTGCCGCGTTGATCGAGGAAGAAACCGGTCTTCTGGCCATGCTCGAAATCGACCCGGAACCGGTGCCCCATCTCCAGTATCTCTACCGGTCCGGATGACCCGTATAGAAATCCACCGCCTTGCGCTTTGTGGTAAATCGCGATCAGCTTTTCTCCGTAAACGGCCCGGAGCGCATCGCTGATCGCGGGCAGCAACCGCTGCATGCCCACCGATCCGGTCTGGATCACCGCCACCCCGTTGTACCAATCAATGATGAGTCCCGGCAGCAGATCACCCTCCGAGCCAACCAGCCGGTAGGCATTGGTCGCCGGCTTATCGGTCAGTCCCAGCGAAGTCCTGTAATAGTAAGCCGCTTCGAGCTTGCCCCTCCAGAAGTTTTCATCCACCCCGCCGGGACCGAAATGAAAAATCTTCACCGCGATCGATCCTTTCATATAATGCCCCAGCGCAACCGTCTCCTTCCGCGCATCGAGCACCTCCACGATATCTCCCTCAGCCGGCGATCCTTCGGTACGCACGATGGCCCCTGAAAAGATCCAGGGATGAAAGCGTTTGACGGCAGCCTCCTTGCCGGGACTAAGGTGTATTTTCGGAAAAGTGTTCATGATCGGATTTTCCGCAAAGGTAAGGCGATAATCGGGGAATTACCTACTTTTGTCCAATCACGGGATTGTTCAACATCTCACGAATAAAGGTCGCCTATGGAACTCCAAAATAAATGTGTGCTCGTGACGGGTGGAGCCGGTTTCATCGGGAGCCACCTCACCGAAATGCTGGTCGCACGAACATCAAAGGTGCGGGTGCTGGTTCATTACAATTCCTCCGACCGGCTTGGATGGATCGACCATTTGCCGGCAGATAAAAGGGACGCGTTGGAGATTTTTAAAGGCGATATCCGCGACCCGAACGGGGTGCGTGAAGCGATGAAAGGGTGCCAGGTGGTTTTCCATCTCGCGGCCCTGATCGGGATCCCTTATTCCTACCACTCGCCCGACACGTACGTCGATACAAATGTGAAAGGAACGTTGAACGTCCTCCAGGCGGCAAGACATCTTGGCCTCGAACGGGTCATCCATACCTCTACATCCGAAGTTTACGGCACCGCGCAATTCGTCCCCATCACCGAAGAACACCCGGTAAGTCCGCAATCGCCTTACGCAGCCACCAAAGCCTCGGCCGATTTCCTGGCCCTCTCCTTCCACCGGTCATTCGGCACCCCGGTCACGGTCGTCAGACCCTTCAACACCTACGGTCCCCGGCAATCCACCCGTGCCATCATTCCATCGATCGTCACCCAGTTGATTTCGGGCCATGACCGGATCCGCCTGGGCTCCCTCCATCCTACCCGCGACCTCACGTTCGTGAACGATACGGCCATGGGTTTTTTCCTGGCAGCCGGGTGTGATCAGGCTATCGGGGAAGTGGTCAACCTGGGCACCGGTAATGAAATCTCGGTCGGCGATCTGGCGCGGAAAATCGCAGGTATGCTGGGCAGGGAAATTCATATTGAGAGTGACGGTGATCGCATACGTCCGGAGAAGAGCGAGGTGGAACGACTCTGTGCCGGCTTCCACAAAATGCATGACCTCTCCGGATGGAAAGCCGTGACCAGCCTTGATGACGGGCTCCGGCAGACCATTGCCTGGTTTTCCGATCCCGCTCACCTGGCACTTTATCATCCCGGCTCCTATACCATCTAAGTGGCGAATCCGATGAAAAAGCTGATCATCCTCCTGCTGCTCCTGCTCGTCTGCCGTATCTCCGATGCGCAAGTAGTGAGCGAAGATGTCTCCAACAAGGGGATCTACGAATTTCTGGATGAACTGGCAGCGCTGAAAGTCATCGCATTGAATTCGGCCATCAAGCCCTATTCGCGGGAGTATATTGCACAGAAACTGGGTGAAGCAAGAATGACAGGATCTGATACCCTGGCCGGGAAAAATTTGCTTTCGAAACGCCAACTCCGGGAACTGGACTTCTATTGCCGCGACTATCTCCCATCGCCCGTCAACCGCCACCCGTCACGCGTCAGCGTTTCTTACTCGCCGGTCGGGGTACACTACCGCGACTCGCTGTTCACCTTCTCGTTGCGGCCTGTTGCGGGAATCAGCTGGATGACCAACGCAAACCAATCCGCCTACCACCGGTGGTGGGGTGCAAGCATGTTCGGCTCTGTGGGGAAACACTTCGGCTTTTATGCCAGCCTGCGCGACAATACCACCAGCACCGCCCTGGCAAGGCCGGATTACTTCACCCGGGAGGAGGGAAATGTGTACAAGGAATATGAGAATGGAAAGGTCGATTTCAGTGAGATGAGGGCAGGCGTAACGGCCTCCGTGAAATGGGGCTCCATCGGGCTGCTCCACGACCGCCCGGTGTGGGGCGACGCCTACCACGGCACCAACATTCTCTCTGGCAAAGCGCCTGCCTTTCCTTACCTCTACCTGCATCTGAACCCGGTTCGTTGGTTCGAATTCTCATACCTGCATGGCTGGCTCAACTCCAACGTGATCGACAGCAGCCGTTCCTATTACAACGGCGACGTGTACCGGATCGTTTACCGTAGTAAGTTCATCGCCGCCAACATGTACACGTTCATTCCCTGGCGCGGCCTCAACCTGTCAGTGGGTAACTCAATCATTTACAGCGACATCAACATCAATCCAATGTACCTGATCCCATTCCTGTTTTTCAATGCTGCGGATGCAACGAAGAACAATTACATCAACGACGCGGGATCCAATTCACAGCTTTTTTTCAACTTTTCCAGCCGGCAGATCCGCCACCTGCACCTTTTTGTCTCGTTTTTCATTGATGAATGGAAGATGTCGCGTGTGATGAAAAAGAACCTGCACAATTTCACCAGCCTGAAAGCGGGTTTCCGGGTGAACGATTTTCTGGTGAGAAATTTCGCACTGGGAGCCGAATATACCCGTACCCAGCCGATGACTTACCGGCATTACATCGAAACCACGACTTACGCGTCCAACAACTACGGACTGGGCCATTACCTGCAGGAAAATTCGGAGGAAATCGCGGCGGATGTTTCGTGGCGGCCCATCCGCGGGGTGAAGGTAGAAGCCATGTACGTCCTTGCCCGTCATGGCGACGATGTCCCTTATGTATCCAATGCCGGTTACGCCGTCGACCAGGTCCCGTTCCTGAAAAACAAAACCTGGCAGCGGAGCGAAATCTCGCTCACGGCCAGGTATGAGTTTACCCAGAATGCTTATTTCCTTGTCGGCTACCGGAACAGTGCCCAGGAGGGATCGGCCTGGCGGCAGTCAGCCATAGAGCGCGGCACCACCCAAACGATTTTCACAAGCCTGAACATCGGTTTCTAGCTTACCCCTGTTTTTCTTCTCCGGGTCACCATCCAGATGGGGATGAAAGAGAGAACTGTTGCCACCGACAGCAGCACCGACAACAGCCAGAATACCGTGAGATCCTTGAGCATCATCGAGATCACGATGAAAAGAAGCCCGGTCAGCGCCAGTACCAGCGTTGCCTGGCGGTGCGTCATGCCCAGGGCCAGCAGATAGTGATGAATGTGGGTTTTATCGGGGCTGAACGGGGGCCTGTTTTTTACCATCCGGGTGATGAAGACACGCAACGTATCATAAATGGGCACCATGAGGATACCGATCGATACCGCCGGGGCAGCCGTGACCTTGGCCAGTCCGCCGGCATCGACGGCACTTTCGTTGAACTTCACCGCGATGATGGAGATGATGAAGCCGAGGAAAAGCGACCCGGTGTCGCCCATGAATATCTTGTTTTTCCGGCTGAACAGGTTGAAATACAGAAAAGCGATGCAGGCTCCCATGATGCCGGCACACAGCACCGACCAGTCAAACTCGCCGCGCAGAAAGAACCATGACCCGAAAGCCGCGCTGGCAAGGGTAGCCAGGCTCGCCGACAACCCGTCGATACCGTCCATCAGGTTGAAGCAATTGGTAACCCCGATGATGGTAATGACCGACAGGATCAGCCCGAAATTGTAAGTGATCGGATAAATATTGAACAACCCATGTAGGCTTGTCAGGATGATTCTCCCAAACTCGATCACGATTAAAGCGGCCATAACCTGCCCCAGAAATTTCTTGTAAGGTGAGATTCCGATAATATCATCCTTAAATCCGATAAAAAAGATGATCAGCAAGCTGGCCACGATGTATTGAAGCGACGGGATCGTTTCAATGCTGGTGAACATCAGAAAGGCGATAATGCTGCCGATAAATATGGCAATACCTCCCAGCGTAGGTGTCGTATCCTGGTGGGAAGTCCGGCTGTTTGGAGTGTCCAGGTAAGACTTGGCACGGGAGATATCCACAATGGAAGGGATAAGCACGAATGTGACGAAAAGCGCCAACGAAAAACTCAGCGCGATCCTTAACTCATTGGTAAATACAATGTATCTCATGACAAAATTGTTATCGTTGATAAGGCCGGAAAAAAATCTCCCGGAAAAGGATGGTGAACGAGGTCAGATCGTCATCACCGGTAGACCAGGCTGAGAATGCTGTCTCCGACAGCCGTCCGGTAATGACTCGGTTCGTAATAGTTGGTCTTCGCATCCGTGAATCTGTTCTTCCCCGAAAAATCAAAGAGGTTCGATCCGAAAAGCTTAGCCAGCACGGCTTTGTCGGTTGGCGAAAAACGAACCTGCTCATACAGGGGGCTTAAGATGATCCTGTAATCGGTACGGTGCTTTTCAAGGATTCGCAAAATTTCCCGGAGCATATACCGCTGGTGTGGCCGGATGCGGGATACGCCGTCAACCTTTTCGCTGCTGCGGGGATAAAATAAAGAAGCTCTTTGCAGGTAATATTGAACAGGATCTCTCCTGATCCTGTTTTCCAGCGATTGGGTATTGACCTGGTTGGTGACCGTATCAAAAAGGATTACTTCTTCTTCAACATACCCTTTCATCCATTTTCGGTAGCTTTTTGTAAGTGTGAAATAAAAATAGGAAGCGGAGAAGAATGGATTGAAGAACGCACCTAAGAATTCTCTGTGGAACGCCAGCCGGCTTTCTCCCGAGGTCGCAGGATCCTTGATGTACAGGTGACCGGTAAGGTTGCCATCGGTGGAAAAAGAACAGTCGCGGCAGAGAATGATCAGTGCATTTTTTATTTCCGCCCCGCGGTCATCCAGAAATTTGAGCTTTTTGTAAATTCCATAGACCGTCTCCATGGAGGCATGAAACATATAAGGCTGGTGCTGTTCACCGAGGTACTTCTTCCACGAATCCGGCTGAAAAGCCATGGTCCTTGACGAACCGAAAACGAACGAATTATAATGATATCTCTCGTTGTTCTTCAGATACATTTCCGTAGAAATGTAATCCCAGTTGGTCGGGATATGAGAGCGGGAATAATTGGGATAGCTATAAAGGATCTGAAAGGGATCCGACCAGCAATAAACGCCAGTCATAATGACCAGGTAAAGGATCCCGGGAATGCAAAACAACACCAATGTTTTCAGAAACGCCTTCATCCCTTAAAACTGAAAATAGATGAATTGCTGCTCCGATCCCCGTAAAAATAGAACCACCGCGATAAAGAAATAATAGGTCATCCAGCGCAGCGGCCGCGGCCAATGTTCTCCGATAGACGCAATGCCGTATTCGGAATTTCTTCCCGCCCACTCGGTGGCAAAAGCAAAAAGAATAAACCCCATGGTGATAAGTTCCTGCTTGCTGTCATACAGACTTGGAAGGGTCAACAAGGAGTCCGAAAAGATATCCCCGATCATCCGCCCAGCCTGCACCAGGCTGCCGGACCTGAAAAAAGTCCATGAAAACAGAACGAGGATCAGGGTAAATACGGATTGGAACAGGACCAGCACCGGGTGATGCTGGCTGACACCGAATTTTCTATATAGGTTCCTCGCCGATTTGAACGAAACATGATAGAGAGTAAGAAAGGTCCCCTGAAGCAGTCCCCAAACGATAAAAGTAACATTGGCGCCATGCCACAAACCGGTCAGCAGCCATGTCACGATGCTTCCGAGAATGTAAATCCATAGCTCCGTTTTTATCCCAAAAACCTTATCCGCCCTGATATTCCTGGAAATCCGGTAGGAGAGCGGAAGGAACACGTAATCCCTGAACCAGGAGGTCAGCGATATATTCCAACGGGTCCAGAATTCTTTGATGTTCGTTGAAAAATAGGGATTGGCAAAATTTCTCATAATATTGAATCCCATGAGCTTCCCGATTCCGATCGCAATATTCGAATACCCGGAAAAATCGGCATAGATCTGCACTGCAAACAGGAACACGCCCAACAGCAAGGTGCTTCCCGATTGCGCCTGCGTTGAATCGAAAACCATCTTTACGGGTTCCACGCACCGGTCAGCAATGACAACCTTCATAAAGACTCCCCATAAAATCTGCTTCAGGCCATCGGTCGCCTGCAGGTACCGGAACTTTCTCGGTGCCTTGATCTGCGGTAATAACGTCGCAGGTCGTTGCAGGGGACCCGCGAGGATAATCGGGAAAAAGCTGAGGGAAAGGAGTACGTTCAGCACGTTCTTTTCCGCCTCCAGCCTGCCCTTGTAGATATCAAGGATATAACTCAGCGCGAGAAAGATATAGAAACTGATACCGACCGGGAGAAACACTTCGACCAGGGGAATATTCAATGAGATATTAAGGGAGGCCGCGATCTGCCTGAACCCGTCGAGGAAGAAATTGAAATACTTAAATACAACAAGGGTTCCGATATTCAGGATCAGCCCGCTCCACAAGGCCAATACCCTGATCCGTTGCGGGCCGCTTTTCCTGACGCCCAGGCCAATAACATAATTTGCGGCCGAGATCAGAAAAAGAAGCGCCAGGAACCGCAGGTCCCAGACACCATAAAAAAGGTAGCTCGATCCGAGCAGAAGAAGATTCTGAGCCGTCAGGTTCCGGTTGAACAGAAACCAGTAGAGCACAAAAACCACCCCAAAAAATAAAACGAAAGAAAAGGAGGTAAACAGCATGGCTACAAATCCGTGTGCAGTATTTCCTGTCTTTTACTCATTCCGGAACTCTGCCTGAATGGTCTTCCGGAGCGCATCGACCAGCCGGTAAGGTGGGTCGAACCCCAGGGAATGGGCTTTTGTTGAATCAAACCGTGTCGATGAACAGAATTTTTTGATGCGGATAGCACTGATATTCATCTCTTTTCCCGTGACCGCCGAAAAGATATCAAACAGTTTCCCGGCCGCCATCCCGATGCTATACGGCAGCCTGATCACAGAACGGCTTTTCCCAAGTTCGGCCCTTACCACCGATACGATCTCACGGGTAGTGATATCCGGCAAGTCGGTATAATTGTACACATGAAGTCCCGGGCGCATCGTTTCCGCCAAAAACCGGATGAAGGCGGAGACATTGCCCACATAGGCCATCGACTTGGTGTTCTCCCCCTTGCCGATCATCATGAACCTGCCCGACGATATTTGTTTCAGCAGGTTGTACACATTTCCACGGTTCCCTTCTCCAAACACTACGGAAGGCCGCAGGATGACCGCACTCCGGCCGGGGTCCCCCGACTGCCACTCCCGGATCAATGCTTCGGCTTCAAGCTTGCTTTTCCCATAATGGTTGAACGGATCGGGAGGCCGGTTCTCATCGGGATAGTCCTTGTCGAGACCGTAAATGGCAACCGTGCTGGTGAAGATGATCTTATGGATCCCGCTCCCCTCCATTCCCATCAGCAGGTTTTTTGTTCCGGCCACATTCACATCGTAATAGAGCGAGGTGGGAGTTACATTGTCCTTGTGTTCCGCTGCCAGATGCACGACGATATCGGCCGGGATCATGTTTCCAACAAGTCCCTCACGATCACGGATATCCTGGATTACAGTCATCTCCGGGAATCGCGAACTCTGATTTTTATCAATATTCCGGATTTGCGCACCCGATTCATGCAACGATTCAATCAGCCGGGTTCCTATGAATCCTGAACCACCGGTGATGCAGTATCTAGTCTGAGCCATCGTTTTTGATCCTGTTGACAATTTCCATTAACCGGAAGGTATATTTTTCCGGTGTAAAATAACGTTCACAGACAAGCCGGGCCCGCTCGCCTTTTTGCCTGACGGAATCCACGTCGGCTTTGAGTTGCAGGATCCTGTCCACACACTGCGTGACATTATCGGGATCGACCTGCCAGCCGACATCGTGCTCGCTGATGAGCAATCCGATCTCGGAATCATGATCCACAATCCCCAGCAACGGTTTGCCGGCTGCCATGTAGGAATAGCTTTTGCTCGGCACTCCGAGTCCTTTAAATCCGGGAGGCAGAATGACAAGCCCCACATCGCCCGCATTCAGGAAGATATTTTCGGACTCCCGGGGCATCATGGGAAGTAACGTGGCGTTGGTCAGGTCATGCCGGATCAGAAAATCGCTCAGGAAGGGTTTCATCGCGCCTTCGCCGATGAACAGGAAATGCACCTCGTTGTGCTCTTTCATGGCCAGCATGACCTCGCAGATGAAACCGATGTGCTGTACCCTCCCGATATTTCCGGTGAACAGGACGATCAGTTTATCGGCCAGGTTGTTGTGTGATACAAGCTCGTTTTGCATCTTATCGGATGGCACAATTGCCCCCGTGTCGGCAAAATTCGGGAGGTAATGAATGACCTCCTTCCGGCGCAGTTTTCGCTGCATCAGCACTTCCATGTCCCGGCCGACAACCAGGATGGCATCCAGCCCGGAGAGGGCCCGGTTGAATACTCCCCGGACAATCCGGTACGCCGGGTTGGATTGTCCCACAATTCCACCCGCAGCCAGGTTCTCCGGGAACAGATCGTGAACGATCAGTACGACGTTGAATCCCCGTAAGTTTTTCGCCAGTTTTAACAGCAATGTCAGAGCGGTCGGGTTTGTGACCGTGATCAGTACATCTTCCCGCTTGACATGTTTCAGGACTGCCCTGAACAGGCGTACACTGAGCAGGATGATCCGCAGCAGCCGCTGGAATAGATGATCTTTGTTCAGCTCCGAATCCCGGATCCGGATAATATTCAGATCAACGGCATCGATCTCGGGGAACCGGCCAAGGTTGGTGGTGGTGATAACATTTAACGGGCTTTGTTTCGCGATAATTTTTGCCACCGAAGTCATGATGTAGCCCGTCGCGTTGTCACACGGATAAAAATATTCGGAAACCAGCCACATCCGGCCATTTCCCCGGTTGATTTCCCCGGTTGATTTCAGCTTCCGTTTATTCCGCATAAAGAAGAAAGACCTATCGTTTTTTTGACCTGGCATTCATTTAAACTTCGGCTGATCAGCATCCGTATCGGAACAAGAGATCCGGCGATTTTGCTTAGCCGTTTTAATCCACAAAATAAAATTCAGAAAAAAGAAGGTATAAAAAATGACCCGTGTGATCGTATCATGAAAAACGGAAAAGTGTTCGCGGTGGGAATGGGCAATTTCGATTAAGATCAGGTAATGAAGCAAGGCGGCAAATACGATCACAAAAAATGAAACCGGGAAATAAAACAGCTTTTTTTTAAGGGTCAGCGGGAAAAACATCAGGATGAAAAAGATCTGAAATAACTGCATTAACCCGGTACAGCCATGCTGCATCTGGATCGTTCTGACATCATTGATCACAATAAGAAAATCGCTGGTTGAATATATCTCCTTGTAAAACAGGGAATATACTTTTACGGAAGCAAGGGTGATGACAGCGGAAAGCCGGTAATAGAAGGCCTCGAACAGGGTCGAGAACAGGCGGGTCGTATCCAGGTAAGCAAACACAAGTTCTCCCAGCTTATAGAGGAGAATAAACAGAAACAACTGCCAGGCATAGCGGATGGACCTGTTTTTCACCGCCTGCTGAAAATACGATTTAAACCCGTCGTTTTGCCGGCTCATGAGGCCTTACAGATAGAGGTCAGTATCGAAAGGTACCGGTCCGTTCGTTCCATTCCGGTTGGAAAATCAGTAATCCGCCTGCGGCCTGCAGCGATCATGGCTTCTCTCAGGGAGTCGTCGGCAAGTACCTGTGAAATGCTTTGAACCATGCTCTCCGGGCTCAACGGATCAAAATAACACGCGGCCTCGCCGCACAAGTCATGGGCAAACGACAGGTCGCTCGTCAGAATGGGCTTTCCTAAATACATTGCCTCCAGGTAAAGCGCTGAAAAGCATTCCAGCAGGGTGGGGAAGAACAGGATGTCCGCCTGTGAATAAAGCGAGGGAGCGCTTTCAATGGAAACAGGACCGGCATTGATGATGGAGTCTTCAAACCCGGAGAAGACAGCTGCAAACCTGTCCTCCGGAATGGTCAGGATGAACCGGACCGGAAAATCAAATTTTTTTTTCAGCAACGGGATGATCTGCCTGATGATGGTCAGATTTTTATGCGGGTGAAATCCTGAAATGCAAATCAGCCTGACCTCGTTCGGATGCCTGGGAACGAGGGCCAGCTCTTTCTGCCGGATTTCGGGATTCCGAAAAACAGGATGCAGGGCATTGCTGACGACATAAACAGCATCGGGTGAAATGGCGAACAGACGCGACAACCTGGATTTCACATCCTGTGTTTCAACATGAAAATACTTCGCATTCCGTTTAATGAAATACCGGTGAATTGCGCGTTTGATCCTGAAGAACCATTTTTCCTTCCGGGAGAGCAGGTCAAAATAGGGTGATTCCGGGTACACATAGTGCGGAATGGCGTATCCCATCAGGTGTGGCGACCGGGGAGTCCAGTAACTGGGTCCGAACACCGTGAACGTGCAATCAGGCCTGACGTTTTTTTCCAGGGTTTCGAGCGTTCTCTTCACCTGAAGGAAATGGCGCGGGTTCGCGATGCTTCGATCCAACACGTGAAACGCGAAGTTCGGGGGAAAATCCGCCATATCGACCTGGTCATGAAAATACGGTGAAAGGACGACGGTATAATCATGTTCTGGATGGCTTTGCAGGTGATGGAGGGTGGCAAGAGCAACCTGGCTGGCCCCTCCCACGCGGATATTGGAACAGTTAATCAGGATTCTCATGCGCCCTGCTTTTGATTTTTAGGGCCTGATCGTACAAAAGGCAATTCGACGAAGAAGTGCGAACCCCAGGCAAAAGCGACTGCGAATACAATTCCGAGAAAGACAAACAGGAAATGTTTCGGCATGATGTTGTTGGAATTCGCCAGGATGATCCCGTTGAAGAAAACAAAGAAGGGGAAATGGGTAACGTACAGGGTGTAGGAACAATCACCCAGCCATTTCAACCGCGCCAGATAATGCAGGCTGACGTTTTTATCCTGCAGGAACAGCAGCAGACAGAGAAAACCGCCAAAGCCAACGGCCCAGAAGGTGTCGACGACTATAACACTGGGAATGCTGTGACCGAACAGCAGCAGGAAAGGAAAAACCAGGACCAGCAGCGACAAATAACGTGTTTCCACCCGAATACGCCGGGTCAGAATATCGGCCACCACACAGCCGATCCACCAGGAAAGCAAATAGGTGCAGACCTGAACAAAGAGGGGGAACACCGATTCCGGGAGAATTAACCCGAGGAAATAAAGAAAGATCACAAAAAACAGGGAACCCGATGTACTTCTTTTATTGATAAAGAAAAGCAAGGGATATAGCATGTAAAACCACCATTCAAACTTCAGCGACCATAAAGGACCATTGGTGCCCCACGTGGGCACCCAGGCATTCTGAAGAAGCAGGAGGTTGCCCAACAACGTCTTAAGCCCTGTATTGCAGAGCACCACATCGTTAATCGACTTGTTCGGCGTAATCTGATCATAGATGGAAAAACCCAGGTGTTTACCCGCTGCATCGAGCAGGGTGGTAATGAGGATGGAATAGATCAGGGGCGGATAGATGCGTTTGGCGCGTTTTTTCAGGTAGGGGAAAAACTCGAATTTATAGGTGCTGTCGGTCCTCAGCTTTACCGAATATTTGAGGTGGATGACGAGTCCGGAAAGAACGAAAAAGAAAAGAACAGCCTCATGCCCGTATGTGAAGAGGGAGAGGAAATAGACCATGGTTTTGCCGAAAACCGAGTACTCGCCCGGGTGTTTAAGAAATCCCTCCGAGTACCCTTCCCAAAGCAGCCACCGGGAGTGCCCGATCATAACGTAGAGGGCCGCCAATCCCCTCAACCCGTCAAGAAAGGCAAGCCTTTGCCTCCATGGCATATCACTCGTTTTCCCCATCAGATTGTCATTCCATTTTTTCAATCATCTCCACGGTGATGTTCGGGAGCGAGTACCTCTTTGACCGAAGCATCGCATTCCGGGAAAGTCGTTCCAACAAATCGCGGTCGTCGGCCAACTGCTGAAGCGCGTCTGCGATTGCACGGGGATCAGCAGGAGGAACCAGCAGTCCCGATTTTTCATGTTCCGCAACACGGGCGCAGGAAGTCGAGGCGATCACGGGCAGTCCATAATTCATGGCCTCTACCTGCACACTTCCGAATCCGTCGGAAAGGGAGGGAAACACCAGAACGTCGCACTGGCGGTAATACCGGGCGACCTCCTGGTAGGGCAACGACCCAGTGAAGCAGACATTGGGGCCCACCCCCGTAAAAGCACCGGATGGCTGGGGATTCGTTCCTACCAGGTAAAAGTTGAACCGGTCCCGTTCCAGCATTTTCGACGCTTCGATCAGATACTGCACGCCCTTCCTGAGGACTACCGCCCCGACACAGAGCACATTCAACGGCCCGGTTTTATTGACCTGTTTCGGACCGATCGTTTCGCGGCCGTCGAAGATCAGCGGAATTTGGATGATTTTACCGGGATCAGCACCTTGCCGGATGATATGATCACGCGTCCATTCCGAGTTTACGATGATTTTTCCGCATTCGTCCCATTCCCTGTACACACGGTCAAAGTACGCAGGCGATCGTCTGTTCCCATCCCGTGACCAGGCCGGCCACTTTTCACTTTCTTCCCCGAGAATCCCGGAATCGTCAGCCGCATCATATTGCACGAGAAAAGTCGGCGCTCCGTGTCCTTTCAGTGCCTGCAGCACTTCCAATGACTCGGAGCACATGCCCATATAGCCAGCTGACCGGTCAATGCGCCCGAGCTGTCGTTTGGCAAAACAGGATCCATACCCGGCAAGGACTTCCGACTGATCATACATGTCGGATGATTTACTCAACGCCCGGTACAACTTCAGCCCCAGGCCATAATACGAGATTACCTGGCTGTTGTTGATCAGGCTGTTTCTCCTCCCTGCGACTTTCCTAAAAAAGCTGGGGAACCTTCGGCTATCCACCGCCACCGGCATCCAGAAATCCGTGAACAGCTTTTCCAGCCTTCCCGATTTCCGGAGAGCGGCCGCATACAGGTACCGGTAACGGGCGCCCAGTTGCGCTACATTATAACGGGGTGTCATCTTTTTTTCCTGTTTCCAGGTTTTGAAACAGCGTCAGATAGCCAGTCGCACACTGATCCACGGAAAACCTTTCCCGGCAGGTTTGTATGGCAGCTTCCTGCATGGCCTGATACTTCTCCGGAGCGCCGGCCAGTTCAAGGATCAACCGGGAAATAGACCGTGCATCGGCGTCCGGTTCGACCAGGAAGCCGTTGAGCCCGTCGCGTACCATCTCCGGAATACCCCCGACGCGCGATGCAATGACGGGTACCCCGCATGAAAATGCTTCCAGGATGACCATGGGAAGTCCTTCGTTTTTGCTGACCAGGATCAAGAGGTCCAGTTCCGGGATCACCGTATCGGCGGCGGAACTGACCT
>DAONFN010000028.1:0-14757 GCA_035403625.1 Bacteroidales bacterium | reverse complement strand
GCCTTTGCCGGGGATGGTCTGCACCTCGATCTGCAGCAGCTCGCCGCCCACCTCGGTCCAGGCCAGGCCGGTGGCCACGCCGACGACGGCTTTTTTGCTCACCTGATCGTCGATATAGCGGCGGACGCCCAGGTATTGTTCCAGATTCTTCTGAAAATTCAGAACAGCCGGCCCGTTGATGAATGCACAGGAGTCGACGACCTCATGGATCCCCCTGTCAATTTCTTCTTTTATGTCAAGATACTGGCTGTGCAGGTCGACCATCTGGAGTTTTTTCATCTGTAGCGTGTTAGTGATATTAAGGCTTTACCGTGCAAAGGTAAGGAATATATCCGCTTACTCCGACCAGCGCCAGGATCACATCATGGAACTTGCCGGCAAATGCTTTTTCTGTGTTGGAAATTCCCATACTTGGCATAACTTTGTGCTGACTGGGAATAAACTTCCGTGCAATACATCTCCATATGAATATTTTATTGCGCAACACGTTGTTGTTGGTATTCTGCCTTATCTTACTGCAACATACATCAGGAACAAACCATGCGGCAGTCATGCTGGAAAAGCATGAAAAGGTGAAAATCAATAATCATACCCGTGAAACTTACACCGAGTTGCTGCTACAGGTAAATTCGCGGGAGGGGGAAAAGTGGGCCAGTTTCGAACTTTTTTTTTCGCCCCAAAGCCCTATCAGGAAATTGAATGCCTGGATACAGGATACCTCGGGAAGGATCATTCGCAAACTGGATAAAAAAGAGATCCATGACCGTAGTGCCTTTTTCTACGGATCCTTTTATTCTGACGGAATGCTCAGATGCTTTGATTTTCGGTTCAACCAATATCCCTACCAGATCCATGTCGATTATACCCAAGATGCCGACCAATTCATGCTGATCAGTCGCTGGTCGCCGGTCTTTGATCTGAATATTCCGACCTTTCATGCCTCCCTTACCATGGAGGTCCCCACCGGGTACCTTGTAAGTGTGTTCAGCCAGGGAATCCTTCCGGCTATGACCGATACTGTCGATGAAATGATCCGGTACACCTGGAAGGGGGGGTACAGCCGAGTACTGAAAACACAGGCCTGGTCACCTCCGATCAAAGACCTGGTGCCGGGTGTAGTCGTGGTACCACTTAATTTCAAGTACGGGATTGCTGGTTCAATGGCTTCGTGGGAAGAATTCGGTGCTTATCTTGACAGGTTGAACAATCCTCTGGAAGACCTGCCTCCCGAAGAAACACTCCGGGTCGGTGAACTTGTAAGAGGGATTGCCGATACGCTGGAGAGAATCCGAACTCTATACCGGTATATCCAGGAAAACACCCACTACCTGAGTGTCTCAATCGACATCGGCGGAATCAAGCCTTACCCGGTTTCTTTTGTTGCGAGGAACAAGTACGGAGATTGCAAGGCTCTGACACTCTATATGAAATCGATACTGGCCTCTGCCGGGATTTCTTCCTATTACACAATCGTGCAGGGTGGCGATCGTCCCGAATGGATCGACCGGACTTTTCCTTCCTCCCACTGGTTCAACCATGCCATTCTGTGCATTCCCATCGGGGGAGACACAATCTGGCTGGACTGTACCAGACGGAACGGACCGGTATCATTATTATCTGATTACATCCAGGGAAGGCCGGCTTTGGTAGTGGCCGGTCAGCGAAGCAGGCTGTGCAATATCCCGATGCTGTCTGAGGATGAGGTTGCTAAATCTACCCTCATCCGGATAACTGGGACTGATGGAATCAAAATCAAGGCTTCCGTGCGCATTGATTCAAGAGGTCCCGGATTCGAGGAACTTCTACGAATCTCCGTCTGCGATGATTGGGAACGGCAGAAAAAAATGGTCACCGAACAAATCCCGGCGGATGATGCGGAACTGACCAGCTTCACTTTCACAGGGTCGTCTGGTAACAGTCATGAGATCACAATGAATGCCGATTACAGATACCCTGACAGAACCCGTTCGGTCCCCGGCAGAATTGTCATCGCAGTACCACCGGCCGATCTGCCCGAATTCGAGAAGTCCTCCAACAGGGAACAGCCTGTTTTCCTTCCACACCCGATCTGGCATCGCGACACCCTGGCATGCGAGATCAATTGGGGTGAAGATGTCCAAATACCGCCTCCAACCGAGCGATCCTGTGAAGCAGGATACTATAAAATCTCCGCATACAGGCAGGGCACAAGGGTGGTATACTGCCGGGAGATCAAACTTCACAGAGGCCTGTACCCGATGAATCAGTATCCATCCCTTTTTGCATGGGTAGGTTCACTACGTGCTTATGAGCGACAAAACAAAATCATATTCAATGACATCCATGAATAAACCTGCCTGTTTCTTTCTCGGGGCTGTTTACCTCTGCCTCCTCACCGCCACGAGCGTTGCACAGGAAACTGGTTTCGACCTTCCAAAAGTAAGCCAATCGGATTTTAGCATTGCATCATGTGACTTCGACACTGCTGCTTCGGCTATGGTCATATCGGACCGGGAGGAAATTGATTTTCTGCCAGACGAAAACACTTTTAACGTTTTTTATACCCGATGCCTCAAAATGAAGATCCTCCAGGAAGACGGTGTCCGGTTTGCCAGACTGGAAATCCCACTTTACACATCCGCTGGCGGCAGAAACGGGATGGAGGAGTTGCGTGAAATTGAAGCATTTACTTATAATTTTTCCGAAGGGAAGCTTCGTAAAACGAAACTTGACCGGGGAACGATATATACGGAAAAACTCTCTGACCATTACAACCTGAAAAAGATGACCTTCCCCGACGTTCGCCCGGGGTCGGTGATCGTGGTAAGATATATGGTTGTGTCACCGTTTAAGTTCAACCTGAACGATTGGTATTTCCAGGCTGCCATACCTGTGGCATTCAGTGAATGCACGCTGAAGTACACACCCTTTTATCTGTACACCTACATGCTTAAAAATGCTTCCCGTTTCGACGAATTCCAGGAGGATAAACTGCCCGACCAGGAGCTGTTCAATGGAGCAACTTATAACAAGGGGATTTGCCGGTTTGTCATGAAGAATTTACCAGCGTTCACTGAAACCGATTTCATTTCGTCGAAAGAACAATATGTGGTGCGCCTCCATTTTCAGCTCAACAAGACCACCAATACTCAGGGTATTTCAACCAACCGTTGGGGAACGTGGCAGGATCTGATCAAGGATTTAAAGGAGGAGGATGGTTTCGGAGGGTATCTCTCTTCGGCAAGGTCGGCAGCTAAAGATCTTCCTGGCTTTGGTGACCATTCACTTTCTACCGTGACCGACTTCAGGGATATCGTGAAATGGGTAAAAGCGGAGCTTTCCTGGAACGGGATGAAGCGTTTTGTCTCCAATTCAAAAGTGAAAGAGGTGCTGAAGCGAAAAACCGGAAGTTCAGCCGAAATAAACCTGTTTCTATGCGGCATGCTTCAGACGGCAGGGATACATGCTTGCCCGGTATTGATCAGCACAAGGGGAAATGCCCAGGCAACCCGGGATTATCCCAATTTGAGTTCATTCAATTATGTCGTTGTCGGTGTTGACGTTGCCGGGAAATGGATACTGACCGACGCAACCGAACCCCTCCTTCAGTCTGATGCCCTTCCCTTTATATGCTTCAACGGCCCCGCTCTGCTGATCGACGAGAAGCAGTTATCGTGGATCGAGATATCTCCTGTTATCAAATCATCGACCGAACAGAGGATCCGGCTTGCCTTGACCGGGAGTGCGGACTCATTAAAATGTCGGATCGAAACCGTCGCTAAAGGATATCCTGCCTTCATTCTCAGGAAAGAGCTGGGGAATGACCCCGAAAAGATCATGCGGTATTATTCCGGCCAGGGCATGGCGGTCGTAGATTCCATATTCGTGAGGAATTCAGGCATCGATTCGCTGACACAACCCATGGTTGTCGGAATGCAGTGCCTGATGCCCGTCGAAATGACCGGTAGTGACCTCGTGATTAACCCTTTCACCGGCCTTGCATTGAAAAAAAACCCCTTTCCCCGTAAAACCCGGAGAAATCCTGTTGACATGATTTATACTGAAAAGTGGGCCTGGAGCTCGGAACTGACTATTTCTCCCGGATTTCGGGTAAAAAAGATGCCCGAATCTGTACAATGGGAGCATGACCAGCTTAGTTTTACCTTCACTTCCCAACTTACCGACAACCTCATCCGGGTGAGTGCTGCATTTTCTTTTAAGAAACCGGTGTTTCCTGCAGAAGATTATTTAAAATTGCAGGAGTATTTTTCCGAAATCCTTTCCCGGTTGAACGACAAAATCTACCTCGAAAAGTTGTAGGATCACAATCACCGGATTAAAAGAGCATATCAAAGGAACCAATGAACATGAAACGATTTGCCGTAGTTCTGGCCGGTTGCGGGGTTTATGATGGCGCCGAGATCCACGAGGCGGTGCTGACCCTGCTGGCGATCGACAGGGCGGGAGCCCTTTACCAGTGCTTCGCCCCCGATATCATGCAACACCACGTGATCGACCATCTAACCGGCCAGGAGGCCTGCGAACAGCGAAACGTCCTTACCGAGTCGGCACGCATCGCCCGCGGAAAGATCAACCCGCTGTCGCAATTCTCGCCGGACGATTTCGACGGCCTCCTCTTCCCCGGCGGGTTTGGCGCCGCCAAAAACCTGTGCGACTGGGCATTCAAAGGAGACCACTGCAAGGTTAATCCTGACGTGGAGAAAGCGGTCAGGAGCATGTCGGAAGCCGGGAAACCAATCGGGGCCATGTGCATTTCCCCGGTGATCCTGGGGAAACTATTCCGGGGCACCACCCTGACTACCGGGAACGATCCGGCATCGCAGGGCTTCATCGAGCAGCATGGCAACCGGTACGTCGCGACCCGTCACGGAGACGTTGTGGCCGATCCGGCGCGAAAACTCTTCACGACCCCCTGCTACATGCTCGATGCAACTATTTCTCAGGTAGCGGAAGGAGCGGAAAATATCGTCCGGGAGATGATCGCAGCAATGGGAGCCTGACCGGTCCGGCTAGCCGTAATTCTTTACCTCCAGTTCGCCCTTAACTACCATAAGGCCGTTAAGAGCCAGCGCTTTCATCTCGTCCTCTCCGGGGTATACGTGAATCGGTGCAAGCTTGTAAATCCTTTCCTGGATCCAATTTACGAATCCTTTATCGTACGCGATGCCCCCGGTGATCAGGATGGCATCGACCTCGCATTTCAGCACGGTGTACATCTCCCCGACAAACTTGGCAACCTGGTAAGCCATAGCGTGATAGATCAGTTCGGCACCGGCGTCGCCGGCATCGACCATCTTCTCCACATCATACGCGTTGTTGGTTCCGAGGTAAGCGACCAGTCCTCCCTCCCCTTTAACCATTTTAGCCACCTCCTTCTGGGCGTATTTACCGCTGAAACATAAACGGACCAGGTCCATGGTAGGTAGTGTACCGCTGCGTTCAGGAGTGAACGGACCCTCCCCGTCGAGGCCCTGGTTGACATCAATGACCCTGCCTCGGTAATGTGCTCCCACGGTGATGCCTCCACCCAGATGAACCACAATGAGGTTGAGATCCTCGTATTTTTTCCTGACCGAGCGGGCATATTCGCGTGCGACCGCTTTCTGGTTGAGTGCGTGGAAGATCGATATTCGCTTGAGCAGCGGGTGTCCGGAGATGCGTGCAATGTCGTCAAATTCATCCACCACGATCGGGTCGACGATATACGCCTTCGCATTGGGGAGGTTTTGGACCAGGTCGTGAGCGATCAGTCCTCCGAGGTTGCTGGCATGCTCGCCCATCGGGCTGTGCTTCAGGTCGTCGATCATCTGTTCATTGACCTCGTAAATTCCAGAAGGGATTGGCTTGAGCAGGCCTCCCCTGCCGACTACCGCCTGCAGGTCATTGATCTGGACATCCGCTTCTTTCAACTGCTGGAGAATGATCTCCTTACGAAAATGAAACTGGTCGGCAATATTAGCAAAAGGGGCCAGGTCTTCCGTTGTGTGTTTGATGTTCTTAAGGAAAACCGGTTCCGTGTTTTGGTACACGGCAATTTTTGTCGAGGTGGAGCCCGGATTTATGGCGAGTACCCGTATATCTTTCATCGATGTCAATCTTGATTGGATTGGCTGTTTAATTTTCTCTGTACGCTGTGCCTGATCCCGTAAGTAAAGTAAATGACAAAACCGAGTGCCATCCAAATGATCAGCCGGGCCCAGGTATCGAAGGGAAGGAAGACCATCTGCACCAGGCAGATAATGGCTCCCAGAATGGGTACCAGCGGGACCCAGGGGGTTCTGAAAGGCCGTTCGATATCGGGTCGGGTGCGCCGCAGCACCAGGATGCTCACACATACAATGGTGAATGCCAGCAGGGTTCCGATGGAGACCAGTTCACCCAGAATGCTGATGGGCAGGATACCGGCGAGGATGATGGCAACAGAGCCTGTCAGCAGCGTACTGATGTGAGGTGTTTTGAATTTCGGGTGAACCCGTGAGAAAACCGGTGGCAGAAGTCCGTCTTTCGACATGGTATAGAAGATCCGGGGCTGCCCCATGAGCATCACCAGGATCACCGAGCTGAGGCCGGCAATGGCGGCGATTTTCACAATGGGCCTTAACCAGAACATCCCCTGCCCCATGGAATTTACACCAACGGCCACCGGGTCGGCAACATTCAGGGTAGTATAGCTAACGATCCCGGTGAGGACAATGGCAACCAGGATATACAGGATTGTTGAAACCCCGAGGGAACCCAATATCCCGATAGGCATGTCGCGTTGCGGATTTTTCGCCTCCTGCGCGGCAGTCGATACGGCGTCGAAGCCGATATAAGCGAAGAATATCACCCCGGCCCCCCGCAGGATGCCACTCCAGCCAAAGTGCCCCAGTACGCCGGTATTGTGTGGAATGAACGGATTCCAGTTGGCTGACTTGACAAACGCGAACCCTATAGCAATGAACAAGATGATGACGGAAACCTTGACGATCACCATGATGTTGTTGAAGTTGGCTGATTCGCGGATGCCGATCACCAGCAACAATGACAGCACTGCGATGATGAACATGGCAGGCAGGTTGATGACCGCGGTCAGGTGCGGCAGCAGGTCGATGCTGATGCCTTGTCCTTCCAGTCCGCTTCGGAGGTTCGCAGTCAGTTGTTGCCAGCCCACACCGGGCACATCCACCAGCACGGTGCCGGTAGCGGCAGTGAGAACCGTCGGGATATGGATACCGAAATCATTGAAAAAGCTGACCACATATCCCGACCACCCCACTGATACCGTCGATGCTGCGAAAAGATACTCAAGAATCAGGTCCCATCCGATGATCCAGGCCAGGAATTCCCCAAGCGTGGCGTACGCATATGTATACGCGCTGCCGGAGATGGGGATCATCGAGGCGAATTCGGCGTAACACAACCCGGCAAAGGCACAGGCGATCCCCGAAATAATGAACGAGATCACGATGGCAGGTCCGGCATATTGTGCGGCCGCCTGGCCGGTGAGGACAAAGATACCTGCCCCGATGATGGCCCCGATACCCAGAGTCGTCAGGTTCAGCCCGGTGAGGGTCTTTTTCAGGCCCGATTTATTGTCTTTCGCTTCCTGCAGCAGATCAGCAAGCGACTTCGTCAGGAACAGGTTCTTTCCCATGTGGGGCTATGTTGGTTGAATGTGTCAGATGGCAGCTGCCATAACGATACTGGCCTGTTTCGACTCTTCGGTATCGGAGCGGGAGGTCAGCACAATCGGAGCGGCAGCTCCCAGCACCACGGCGGCAAGCCGGGCATTGGCGGAAAAACCGAACGCCTTGTACAGGATATTGCCCGCTTCGATATCGGGAACGATCAAAAGGTCCGCATCACCGGCCACGTCACTGACAATCCCTTTGTGCTTGGCACTGGCGGCACTGATAGCGTTGTCGTAAGCCAGCGGTCCGTCGATGATGCAGTTCTTGATCTGTCCACGCTGGCTCATTTTCGACAGCAGAGCGGCTTCCAGTGTGGCAGGCATCGCCTCGTTGACCATTTCCACCGCAGCCAGTGCAGCAACCTTTGGCCTGGCATAGCCAAGTTTGTTCATGAATTCAACTGCGTTGGAAGTCAAAGCCACCTTGGTTTTAAAATCGGGTGCAGGGATCATGGCAGCATCGGTCAGACCCAGGAGTTTATGGTAGGTGGGAACCTCAAAAAGTGCGAAATGAGAGAGTACATCTCCTTTGCGAAGTCCGTTTTCCTTATCCAGAACCCCGCGCAGGAAAACCGCGGTAGGAACGTTACCCTTCATCAGGATATCGGCTTCTTTATTGCGGACCATTTTCACGGCAATCTTCACCGAATTGGCATCTACCGCCTCATGGATGATTTTCATCCCTTCCAGGCTCAGCTTGAGTTTTTCAGCAATTGAATGAATCTTCGTTTCATCCCCGATCAGGATCGCTTCCACAAGCCCCATTTTATCAACGGCACAAATAGCCTCAAGGCAGTGTTCATCGTGGGCTACCGCCACTGCCAGCTTCTTTTTTGACGATTTCCGGGCCAGTTCATTCAGGTCGGAAAGCCTGGTCAGCACATTCTTTCCACTCATTCCAGTCGTTGCAGTCATTTTGATATTGGATTATGTATTATGAAAATTATTGAATTTCAGAGCCATAAAACACTTTAGGCGGCTCCATCTGTTTATTAATTAACAGCAGGTTATTTGGAGCAAACCTACGGGATTTTTAGCAAACAGACAAGCAGTTACGGAAAAAATTGTGTTAAAAAAAATTCTACCTTTGCGACAACTAAAAAATCTAATCTGCTATGGAACTGCCCTTCGCCGAGTCATATAAAATTAAAATGGTAGAACCGATCCGGAAAAGCACTCGGGAAGAACGGGAAAGGTGGATCCGGGAAGCCGATTACAACCTGTTCAAGCTCAGCAGTGACAAGGTGTTCATTGACCTGTTGACCGATTCGGGTACAGGGGCGATGAGCGACCGGCAATGGTCGGAAATGATGCTCGGTGATGAGAGTTATGCCGGTGCCTCCTCGTACTTCAAAATGAAGGAAGCCATCCGGGAAATCCTGGGCTTTGAATATTTCCTTCCGACACACCAGGGCAGAGCAGCCGAAAACGTCCTGTTTTCGGCACTCATCCATGAGGGTGACATCATTCCCGGGAACTCTCATTTTGATACGACCAAAGGCCATATCGAATTCCGGAAGGCAACCGCATGCGACTGTACCATTGACGAAGCATTTGATACCCAGAAGGACCACCCGTTCAAAGGCAATGTGGACCCGGTTAAACTGGAGAACATCCTGAAGAGTTCCGCCGACCGTATTCCGTTTATCATCGTAACTGTGACCTGCAACTCGTCGGGAGGCCAGCCGGTTTCGCTTGAAAACCTTAGAATGATCCGGCAGATCGCCAACCGGTACGGGAAAATGGTCATCTTCGATTCCGCCCGTTTCGCTGAGAACGCGTATTTCATAAAATTAAGGGAACCAGCCTGCCGGGATTTGAGCATCCGGCAGATCGTCAGCGAGATGTTCGCTTGCGCCGATGCGATGACCATGAGCGCCAAGAAAGATGCGATCGTCAACATGGGAGGTTTCATCGCCATGCGAAGCGAAGAGCTTTTCAGCAAAGCCTGTGTTTACAATATTATGTTCGAAGGGTACATCACCTATGGCGGGATGTCGGGCCGCGATATGAACGCCCTTGCCCTGGGTCTGTACGAAGGCACCGAATTCGATTACCTGGAGACCCGCATCAGGCAGGTGGAGTACCTGGGGAACAAGTTGATGGATATGGGTATTCCCGTCCAGAGACCCATCGGTGGCCACGCCGTTTTCGTGGATGCCAAACGTTTCCTCTCCCACATTCCCAAAGAGGAGTTTCAGGCACAGACCCTTGCGATTGAATTATACCTTGAAGCGGGTGTAAGGGCCGTTGAAATCGGAACTCTCCTGGCCGATCGTGACCCCGTAACCCGGGAGAACCGATATCCGGCACTCGAATTAATGCGGCTGGCCATCCCCCGCAGGGTGTACACAAACAACCATATGGACCTGGTGGCTACCGCTCTGAAAAACATCTTCGACCGGAAATCGGCTATCCAGAAAGGCTACCGGATCAAAGCCGAAGCACCGATCATGCGTCATTTCACCGTCGCCCTCGAACCTGCCTGAACCCGGCCTCTATTCCCGATCAGCATTGACATTCACTGAACTCCTTTTCCTGGCACTGGGTCTATCCATGGACTGCTTCGCCGTATCCCTCACGCTGGGAGCATCGCGACGCCTGACCTGGAAAGACGTTTTGGTGATGGCATTCTTTTTCGGTTTTTTCCAGGGAGCCATACCGGTGGTGGGTTGGCTTCTGGGCAACAGCATCCAATCCTTCATCGAAATGTTCGATCATTGGATTGCATTTGCCATTCTTGCCATCATCGGAATGAAGATGATCTGGCAATCGTTTCACACCGATAGCGATTCCCGTACGATCGACATCCGGAAAACCAGTGTGCTCCTGGGTCTCTCCCTGGCCACCAGCATCGATGCTCTGATTACCGGCATCGGGTTCGGCTTTATCCGGGTCAACATTGTGAATGCAGTCGCCCTTATCGCCGTCGTCACCTTCAGTGTTACCATCATCGGCGCGAGGCTCGGTCACCGCAGCCGCCTGATCCCTGCGCGCTGGGCCGAATTCGCCGGTGGCCTCATCCTGATAGCTATCGGGATGAAGATCGTGATCGATCATCTCTCGCTTCTATAAGATATTCCCGGCCATTCCGATTTTATTTACCTTTGCCGTTCCATTGCTCACTATGGCCCTGATTCGTGTCACAAAGGAATTCCGGTTTGAAGCAGCCCATGCCCTTTCGGGTTATGATGGTCCCTGCAGGAATATTCACGGGCATTCCTATTTACTTTCAGTTACCGTCACGGGTGCGCCCATTTCCGATCCGGCCTCTCCCAAGGTGGGAATGGTCATTGATTTCGGCGACCTTAAAGCGATTATCAGGCAAGTGATCATCGACCCGCTCGACCATGCCCTCCTGCTGAATGAATCCATGCGCAGCGAAGCGATCAATACCGGCACAGACCCTTTCCGGAACGTAGTTTTTGTTCCTTTTCAGCCAACGAGTGAGAATTTACTGGCCGACTTCGCATCCCGGATCCGGCAACTGCTGCCTCCGGGAATACTCCTTTATAGTCTCCGGCTGAGGGAAACTGCCAATTCCTACGCAGAATGGTTTGCAGAGGATAACTGATCCTTTCCCCAGCTCTATCTCTTTTTCAGATGCACCTCGATCGTGAGGTTGTTGCCGGCAATCGTTATCCGTTTAGCGGAATCCGAAACTTCGCTCCGGTCATACCAGGATGGCAGGTAACTCTTGGCGGCTTCGGACACAGGATCCGGGGTTAGCCTCACCAGGTAATTTCCTTCCGGGACCCGGAAAAACCGGAAGTGTCCGTACTCATCCACCACAGCCGATCGTTGGTAGGTCAGAGAATCCCATGGCATGGCAAGATCCTCCGACCTGAAAAGCGTTGCCGTACCCTGCTTCATCCGCAGTCCCCCCGCATACACATGTCCGCGGATATCATGACGCCGGCCCGGTCCGAACACGATGAGCGAAAAGGTCACCGCGACCGTGATCCCGCTTACGGCCAGGTAAAATCCCAGCGATTTGTGCAGCAAAGCGATTAGGTGGAACCGGCTCCACCAGGCACTATGCATACGTTCCGCCTGCAGTCCCAGCTTGACATTCTCCCACACCTCTTCAGGCGGATCCGCTTCGAAATTTTCGAAGGATGCGCTGAATTTCTCTTCTATGGGATCTTTTTTTTCCATGATTCACACCAACAAAGTTCGCTAAATTTCCATCCCGGCGAGCATCCTTCGAATCATTGCCTTCGCCCTGGATAACTGCGATTTGGAAGTTCCTTCCGAAATACCCAGCAAGGTTGCAATCTCTTTATGCTGAAATCCGTCGATCACAAAGAGATTGAACACAGTCCGGGACCCAACCGGAAGGCGTCGCACCAGGTCCAGGAGATCCTTGACCGACAGGGAAGTCAGAATGGTCTCATCGACGGGAGGATCCCCGTTGACAAAAGATAACCCGACTTCGTCGCGAAACTTGAGTTGTTGCCAATAGTAACTGATGGCAGCATTGACAAAGATGCGGCGTGCCCAGGCGTTGAACTTCCCTTCGTGCCTGAATTGCTGAAGATGCATAAAGAGGCGGATAAAACCATTCTGCATGATATCCTTTGCCTCCATCGTGTTTCCTGCGTAGCGAAGGCAAATCCCATACATTTGTGTCGCGATACGCCGGTATAGCTCCTTTTCGGCATCGGCATCCTTGTTCAGGCAACGAACCAGCAAGTCCTCCTCTACGTCAGGCAAAAGGGTCAGGATTTGATCCAATAAAAGTAATAATAACCGCTAATACCGGACAAGTTTTCTGACAACCATGACTGGGTTCTCCGGCAAAGTGAGCGTAACCAGGTACATCCCGGGCGGCACATCCGGATCGGGAAGGGCAATCTGGTTTAATCCGGTATGGCAGAACCAAGAAACTGTCTCCAGCAAACGGCCCGTAAGGGTTCTCACGCGGACAATCAGCATCCTTCCCCTGGGACAATCGACCGGAAGGGTGATTTTACCGGAGGATGGATTGGGATAGATCTCGCCCACCTGATAACCGGCATCCGGTACCTCACCCACCCCGGTCACATCATGGTTGAACACCTCCAACCGATTGCTGTCGGCTACCGGCACGGATTCATCCAACCAGATCAGGTTGATCCTGGACCAGAGGCCAGGGCACTCGGCACGGGCAAAGTAGGTGCCGAACGGCAGGTTTTCGAACGCGAATTCCCCGTGCTGATTCGTATGGGTACACAATACCGGCTTCATCTGCCCGTCCAGGAGAATCACTTCGGTTCCGGGCATTTTCGGGTTGCCAGGTCCGGGAAAGGCCCGGACCACCATACCCAGAATTTTACCCGGCCCCTGCAACGTGTCGCAGGTGGGGGGAAGGTGAATATCAGCCGCGAAGGAACTGGCACCGGAGATCACCAGCCCGGACGATTCATTCCAGTAAAGTGATTGCTCGTAATATCCTGGAAAATAGCGGGAACGGCTGGCAGACCCTGGGGTAAGTTCCGCCCGGATCAGGTATTTCCCGTTGAGGCGTTCGGGAAAGGTGAAATACCCGAGTTTGGTGAACCGGCAGGTATCCAGAATGGTCAATGCCAATCCGTTCATTCTGAACAAATAGGCCACCCCCGTGTCGCCGGTCGCAACCGGGTTGTTAATGGGATGATTCCCGGCGAAAAGGTGCCCGCCGATATTGAAATACTCGGGAGAGATCACACCAGAACATACCGAATCGGTGCAGATCATGATACCGTTGTCGTCTTTCCGGATACGAAGGCAAACTTCATGCACTCCCCCGGATTCGAAATGGTGTATAACGTCGGCGGTATGATAAATGGCGCCGTCGTCAAAGCGCCACAGGTACTGGTTCGGGTTTCCGGCAGAGGTGCTCCTGAAGCGGAACGTGTTTGGCTGCGGGTTTGCCGAATCCAGTTCGGATATGAAAGAGGCGGAGCAGGAGGTTAGTCCGTCCAGTTTTACCGAGTCGCATCTTGTATCCTCACAAACCGATATAGAGTCGGAATTATAAGCGGTGAGGCAAACCCGGTACGTTTGGTAAGCCGGGAAATGGTGAGTGGGGTTTCGTTCTTCCGAGACGCTTCCGTCGCCAAAATTCCAATGCCAGTGGTTGATATTTCCCGTCGATTTTTCGCTGAAATAGATCTTCAGGTGATCTCCGGGATCGGACTGGTAAATAAAATCCGCCACACAGGTGCCCGGTTCGTGGATGGTGAGGGCGATACACAGCACATCGTGACAGGGATTGAGTGTGTCGTTGCTGGATACGGTCAGGCAAACAAAATAGGTACCGCCGGAAAGGTAGGTATGGACCGGGTGTTGCACCGTGCTTGTGACTCCGTCGCCAAAGCTCCACTGCCAACGGGTGATATTTCCGGTCGAGATATCCTCAAAGTGAATGTTCATCGGGTTCGCTGTGTCGGGTGTTGCCCGGAAATTGGCATCGCACCCGACATCCTCGACGCCGGCCAGCTGGCCGTAAACCCTGAGCAAAGTCATGCAGGAAAAAACCAACGATACAAACAGTTTCATGGTGTCCGGCTTAAAGGTCCGATATTGAATTGCAAACCAATCCCGAGGCCAACAGCCCAAGGCGCTTTATAGGTGGTGTTCTCATCGCCGACCAACGATTTGACATGATACCTGAAAGAAGGTTCCAGATAGACGCTGAGCCTGCGGGTCATCCTCATCTCGCCATAAAGTTCGGCCCATACCTGCAAACCCGTGCGGATGCGCGAGGGTGTCTGATCGTTGACCAGCAGGATGCGGGCATTGGGATAGTTTAGTTCCGGTGAGGCCTTCCGGGTCCCCATGAGGAATGATACGGCCGGTCCAGCCTGTAAGGTGAAGCTGAATTTATTCGATTCATAAAAGCGGTAACCGACCAGCAGGGGCACCTGCAGATAAGAGTACCGGTTGCTGGCACGAGGGTCGGCCACATGGACCAGGCTGTCGTACACGGTAGTCGCCGAGGTATTATAGATGATCTCGTTGCTGGTTCCCACCGTATAAGACACCACACTATTATAATATCCCACACTATCAAGACTTTTATAATCAACCTTATAAAGCCCTTCATCAAACACATAACCCAC
>DAONFN010000027.1:0-14868 GCA_035403625.1 Bacteroidales bacterium | reverse complement strand
CGGCAGGTGGCCTGGGATACTGCCCGGTGGCCCCGGGAACCGCCGGCAGCGCCGGCGGTCTCCTCGCCGCCATCCTGGTGCTGCGGTTCAGCCCGCATCCCTGGCCGGTTCTGCTGGCGCTTGCCGCCGCTTTCACCTTTCTCGGAGTGATCGCCTCCCGGCGCCTGGCCCATGAATGGGGAGAAGATCCGCAAAAGACGGTCATCGACGAGGTGGTCGGGATGTGGATCTCCCTCCTGTGGACAGGCTCCGGGTGGATCACCCTGGGGTTGGCTTTCGGATTGTTCCGCTTTTTCGATATTGTTAAGCCCCTCGGCATCCGGAAAACGGAGTCGCTGCCCGGGGGACTCGGGGTCATGGCCGATGATATTGCCGCCGGTATTCTCGCCAATGTAACCCTTCAGCTTGCCTGCCATCTAATACCGGCCTTATCATGAACATGCCGCAATTGAACTGCTTCCTCAAAGCCCAGGTGTCATCTGCCGTCTCCACCGTGGTTGATTTCGGCATTACGATCCTCCTGAAAGAGGGATGCGGGTTCTGGTATCTCTTCAGCACCGCAACGGGCACCCTGCTCGGAGGCGTCACCAACTTCACACTGGGACGTTGCTGGGTCTTCCGGGCCACCGATCTCCCCAAAGGTTCCCAGGCCATCCGGTACACGATGGTATGGGCGGGAAGCATCCTGCTGAATATCGGCGGGGTTTTTATGCTTACCAGTGTCATGCATTTCAATTATTTGGTTTCCAAAGTGGTTACTTCCCTGCTGGTGGGAATCTCTTTTAACTATTGGCTTCAGAAGAAATTTGTTTTCTATATCCCTGATAATGCTCTTTAAGAATCTTATAAAATACGTGAAGTTACTTGCCCTGTTCTGCCTGATTCCCGCCCTGGCAGGGGCCCAGATTACGGGTCCTACCGTGGTGAAGGGAAAGGTGACCGATGCCGTCACCGGCGAACCGCTGCCCATTGTGGCGGTGGTCTTCCTCAAGACCATCACGGGCACGACCACCGACACCCTCGGGAATTTCTACCTCACCGGGAAGAAGTTCTCCAACAAGATACAGGTCTCCTGCCTGGGCTACCAGACCGAGGAGATCCCCATCCTTACCGGGCAAACCCAGACGGTGGAAGTCAAACTCCGGCCGCAAACCAAGCAACTGAACGAGGTGGTCGTGAAGCCGCAGAAAAAACGGTACCGCAACAAGGATAACCCGGCCGTCACCCTGATCAACCAGGTGATCCTGCATAAAACCCTTAACCGCAAGGAGCAACTCTCCTCGTTCCGGTATGAAAAATACGAGAAGACCCAGTTCGCCCTCAGCAACCTCACCCCGGAATTCAAGAACCGGAAATACCTGCGCAAATTCAAGTTTATCTTCAACAATGTCGACTCCACCAAGATCCCCGGGAAAGAGATCCTTACCCTGTACATGAAGGAAACGCTCTCCGACTTCTATTCGCGCAGGGATCCCAGGGCCCAGCAGGAGGTGATCAAGGCCAGTAAGATGGTGACATTCGAAGGATACCTGAACAACCAGGGGATGACCGAATACCTGAAATACATGTACCAGGATATCGACATCTATAAAAACGACATCACCTTTCTTACCAATATCTTCCTGAGCCCTATCGCCGTCACTGCGCCGACTTTCTACCGTTTCTTTATCATGGATACGGTGAATGTAGGATCCACCAGGTGTTTCAAGATGCTCTTTGCCCCCCGCAACCGCACCGACATGCTTTTCCAGGGGTACCTGTACATCACCACCGACAGCAGCTATGCCGTGAAGAAGATCGAGATATCCGTGCCGGCCGAGATCAACCTGAACTGGGCCAAGGATGTGAAAGTGGTGCAGGAGTTCGACAACATTGACAGCCAGGGATGGATGCTCACGGATGATTTTATCGGCATAGATTTCGGGTTGACGAAGAACGGGGTGGGTATTTACGGGGAGCGGGCGGTTTCGTTCCGTGACATCCACCTGAACATCCCGCTCCCCGACAAGCTTTTCCTGCCCGACAACCCGTTTCAGACCGACAGCGCATCGCGACGCGACAACGCCTACTGGGAATTCCACCGGCACAAACCGCTGACGAATTCCGAAAACGGCACGTATGCCATGATGGACAGCGTAAAAAAGGTGCCGGTGTTTAAAAGCATGATGAACATCATGTTGCTGCTCTTCGCCGGTTACCGCGACCTGGGATATTTTGAGTTCGGCCCTGTGAATACCTTTTACAGCTACAACCCGATCGAAGGCTACCGGTTGCGTTTCGGCGGACGAACCACCGATGCGCTCAGTAAACGGTACATGCTCGAATCGTACGTCGCATACGCCTTCCGCGACCGGCTGCCGAAATACTACCTTTCAGGCACGCTGTCGCTGACGAAGAAATCCATCTGGGAGTTCCCGGTCAAATCGATCCGGCTCAGCTACCAGGATGAGACCAAGATCCCGGGACAGGAACTCCAGTTCATCCAGGAAGACAACTTCCTGCTTTCCATCAAGCGCGGGGTGAACAACAAGCTTCTCTACAACCAGACCCTGCGGCTGGAGCACCTCAACGAGTTCCGGAGTCACTTCTCCTATACCCTGGCGTACCAGTTTATGCGGCAGAGAGCCGGCGGTGGACTCTATTTCAATAACGAGGACTACCTGCAAAAGGTCAATATCACGCATCATCTTGATATCTCTGAACTGTCGCTGTCGCTGCGGTATGCCCGCGAGGAGAGTTTTTACCAGGGTAAGCAATACCGCATTCCCATGGCCAACAAGTACCCGGTCACCCAACTCACCGTCACGTGGGGATCGAAGATGGTCGGCAACCCTTACGATTACCTGAACATCAAGCTCAACGTCACCAAGCGCTTCTACCTTTCGGTGGCCGGTTACATGGATGCCGTGTTCGAGGCCGGGAAAATCGTGGGTCAGGTACCCTATCCCCTTCTGTTCATTCACCGGGCCAATCAAACCTACTCTTACCAGATCAACTCCTACAACCTGATGAACTTCCTCGAGTTTGTCAGCGACGAATACGTCTCGTTGCACCTCGACCAGAATTTCAACGGTTTCTTTTTCAATAAAATTCCACTGCTGAAAAAGCTGAAATGGCGTGAATGCGTATCGGCAAAAGTGCTCTACGGCAGGCTTACTCCGGAAAATGATCCGGGTAAACACCCCGAACTGTTCAAACTGCCGGTTGACGATCTCGGGGTTCCTCGGACCTTCTCGCTGCAGTCGCGCCCCTATGTCGAGGTCAGCGCCGGGGTCGGAAACATCCTGAAACTCTTTCGGATTGAATTCGTCAAGAGACTGACTTACCTCGACAACCCCGGTGTCTCAGGGTTTGGGATCCGCGCACGGTTCAAATTTGATTTTTAATGCTTGTATCATGAAGAAATATCTCCAGGGATTGATCTACACGATCATCCAGCCGCTGGTCAACCTGCTGATCCGGCTGAAGGTGACCCCCAACCAGATCACCACCGCGGGCTTCGTCATTAACCTGGTGGCCGCGATCGTGATGATCGACGGCGGAGAACATGGGGGGCATACCGACCTGACCGCGCTGGGCTGGGGGGGAGGCTTGATCCTGTTCGCCGGGCTGTTTGATATCCTCGACGGCCGACTCGCCCGCGAGGGTCACATGGCCACCCGGTACGGAGCCCTGTACGATTCGGTGCTTGACCGCTACAGCGAGCTCGTGATGTTTCTCGGATTCTGCTATTTCCTGGTGGCCCGCCACTATTTCCTCGGGTCACTCATCGGGTTTATCGCCCTGATCGGCTCGATGATGGTGAGCTATGTACGGGCAAGGTCGGAAGGGCTGGGCATCGATTGCAAGGAAGGCCTGATGCAGCGGCCCGAGCGCATCGTGACCCTGGGACTCTCAGCCATGGTATGCGGCATCGTCGCCCATCTGACCGGCGGGAACCAGCGCCTGTTCGCCTTCGACGTGCCTTTTGCCATCGTGGAGACCATTTCGATCTTCATCTACCCGATGGCCCTGGTCGCCCTTCTCTCCAATATCACGGCCTTCCGGCGGCTGGTCAACAGCAAGCATGAACTGGAAAAGCAGAATCGCAGCAATACCGGAGCCAATGACTGACAGGAGATTGATTACGCTCTTGTTCTGCCTTCTGGGGCTTGCCTTGCAGGCCGGCGAGCCTGCCGTCGGCGAACCGGGCAATAAAGGTTACCCCATCCCCTCCCGGACCGAGAAACTGATGTTCTACGTTCAGCGTACCCATAACCGCAATACGGTGGTGTACGAGTTGAACCTGAAAGCCGACGGAACCATCGACCGGAAAGAGCCGCTGCATGCCTCCTGGATCCGTTTTGAGGAGGGAGGGGTGCGAAAAGAGCTTACCTATGTGCAAAACCGGGTTTACGGTCTCGACTTCCGGACGATTGATCCCGATACCTGGCTGATCAAATTCCGCCAGTACAAGAAGAGGGAGATCTACCTGGTGCATTCGGGCAAAAGCAATACTTACCGTGCGCTGATCCGAATCAACGGGAAGATGGCCGAGATGACCGGATTGTTCATCTGCTCGGTCACCAATGCACTGGGGATCCCTTCGTCGGTGAAATACATCGACATCCTCGGGATCGATCCGGCCACCGGCGAATCGCTGCATGAGCGTGTAATTCCCTGACAGAAGATGGAAGGAAGTATATGGAATCGGATCTATGACCGCCTCCCCCGTGGGACGGTAGCCGTAATTGCGGCCTCGGCTGCCTACCTGGTGCTGATGCAGATCCTCACCGGGCTCCGTCCCGAGCATTGGACCATCATCGTGCTGATGAACGCCATGTTCTTCGCCGGCAGAGGCACGCGGCATTTTATCCTGGGATTTGCGATTTTCGCCGTTTTCGGGATGCTGTACGATGTGATGCGCGCCTTCCCCAACTACCTGTATAACAGCGTCGATATAGCGCCGTTGTACCAGCTGGAAAAAAGACTCTTCGGAATCGAATTTGCCGGCGTCCGGCTCACCCCCAATGAGTTCTTTGCCGCCAATGCCGGCCGGGTTGCCGATCTGGTGGCCGGGATTTTCTACATCAACTGGATGCCGGTGCCGCTGGCCTTCGCCGTGTGGCTTTGGTTCCGCGACCGTAAACTGTTCCTGAACTTCTCGCTCACCTTCCTGTTTGTGAACCTGCTGGGTTTCGCCATCTATTACCTGCATCCGGCGGCCCCGCCCTGGTATGTGAGTCGCTACGGGTTTAATCTCGACCTGCACACACCCGGCAGTGCCGCCGGACTGAGCCGGTTCGACGACCTGGTGGGGCTGAAGATATTCGGTTCCATCTACACCAAGAACTCCAATGTGTTTGCCGCCATCCCGTCGCTGCACTGCGCCTACCCGGTGGTGGTGCTGTGGTACGGCATCCGGTCGAAATGCGGCTGGGTGAACCTGCTTTTCACCATCTTCATGCTCGGCATCTGGTTCGCAGCCGTCTATTCAGGTCACCACTACGTGATCGACGCGATCCTGGGGATTCTGTGTGCGGTTTCGGGGATCCTGCTCTATGAGAAAGTTCTGATGCGCACCCGTTGGTACCGGCGGTTTATCGACGCCTATGCCCGTCTGGTCGCCCGTGAAGCAAAATCGTGAGGCTTCCCGACTCCTAACCGTTACGGAACGATTGATCCGCACTTTTGCACCTGGAAATTTCCCGTTATCCGATCATCGTCAGGAGCAACAGGATTCAAATTGCCTCCCGGATCGCTTTATTTTATTGGTACTTCAGAACATATTTCAATAACTGTGGCAACTTTTTAGGCGGAAAATCGGACCGAATCTGGTATGTGTGTTAACAAGTTTATCCCGATACTCGTTTTTTAATTGACATAAGCCCCGGTTAATCTATTAGGTATATTCCAAAGCATATAAATCAAATTATTTTAATTGAATTATATTTAACAGCATATAATTTATTATATTTGCATCAATTTATATTTAAAAGCATATAATGAAACGTCTGTCAGAATTTGTCAAAGAAAGGAGGCGGGAAGTTCATCTCACGCAGGAGGAATTTGCCCAAAGAGCTGGTGTTGCCTTAACCGTGATACGCAAGATTGAGCAGGGTAAAACGAAACTTAACATGGAAAAAGTAAATATTGTGCTGAATATGTTTGGCCATGAATTGGCTCCAGTAAGTAGCAAAGAACTCGCCGGATGAGAAGAGGTAAGGTATTTTATAAAGACCATTTCGCAGGAGTGGTTACGGAGACTGATGAAGGCGATTTTGTCTTTCAATATGATGGGCAATATATAAAAGAACATCCGTCTGAGTTTATTACGTTTACAATGCCTGTCACCGATAAGCCCTATGTTGAGAAAAGACTCTTTCCGTTTTTTGAGGGGCTTATTCCGGAAGGGTGGTTATTGGAAATAGCTTCAAAAAGCTGGAAAATAAGCAGAACAGATCGCATGGGATTATTGCTGGCATGTTGTCAAAATTGCATCGGAGCAGTAAGCGTTAAACCAATACCGAACGAGGATGGAGAATAGGTGTTTATATTGTTATGATCATCTCGAAGAAGAGGTGGATTTTCATGAGAAGTGCAGTTTAAAGTTTTTCGGATCGACAGCGCCTCCAAAGATTCCATTTTCGATCGATCAGATGGCTGAATTGGCAAAAAATGTTGTGGAACGCAGTGTATCGGTTCCAGGTGTCCAGGTTAAATTATCCATGTCTGTGGTGAAAGAAGCCAAGGAAAGTGGTGATACCCGGTTAACGGTGATAGGAGCCCTTGGTGGACAATACATATTTAAACCACCCTCTGATCAGTATCCGGAAATGCCAGCAAATGAACATGTAACCATGAGGATTGCCGAAGCTTTTGGAATACGCGTTGTACCTTCAAGTTTGATACGACTAGCATCGGGAGAATTATCCTATATCACAAAAAGAATTGATCGCATAGATGAGAGAGACAAAATTCACATGCTGGATATGTTCCAGATCACTGAGGCGTTTGATAAATATAAAAGTTCCATGGAGAAAGTGGGCAAAGCACTTCACAATTATTCAAATAACACCGTACTGGACAAGGTATTTTACCTCGAATTATCCGTATTCAGTTTTTTAACAGGTAATAGTGACATGCACCTTAAGAATTTTTCAATGATTGAAAGCCGCTCCGGATGGATATTAGCGCCTGCATATGACCTGCTTAATGTTGCAATTGTTTACCCGGATGATACTGAAGAACTCGCGCTCACCCTTGAAGGCAAGAAGAAAAAACTTAAAAGGGAACACTTTGAGCGATTGGGGATTGGATTGGGATTAACCGATAAACAAGTCCAGGGTGTATTTAAACGAATGATAAAACATAAACCAATTGCCAATACATGGATCGACAAATCCTTCTTGTCAAAGGATATGAAAGGAGAGTATAAAAAAATTATTGAAGCTAGATATAAACAACTAAAAATGACAACCTTATAGTACTAGGAACAGAAACCTTGCCAAGAATAAGGTATGCCAATTAGAATAAAAAACTAAAGCACTGGTAGTCAGTGCTTTAGTAGGTGGGAGCAACAGGATTCGAACCGGCTCCCAGATGTGTTGGTTTTATTGATGTTTCAGAATGTCATTGAAAAACTTAGGCAAATACTTAGGCGGATATTTGAGAAAAACCAGAACAGTGTGTTCATAAGTTAATCTCAGTATTCGCCGTATTGTTGCAGTAATATCCTGTAATATTCATTTCCCTTCTTAAGAGGAATACAGAGAGCCAAAGTACAAAAATCTTCTTCGCCCTGCTTCTCAATTCAGAATCATTTTACATTCTCATCCTGTTTCATTGTGTATTTGGAGGTTAATATCCTTAACCGCCAATTCCTCATTCGGACCCTAACAAATAATACTTTCCGGCAATGACTTATTTTTCAATTTTTCTCGAATCTTTTTAAAAAATTCCCTTCTTGAAAATGATTAGAATATAGTCATTATTGTGACTGAAATATAGTCATTTAGAATTTTAAAGGTGTAAAACAGGTTACTTTCTGTTTACTCTAAGGTTATTATAATGCTAATAATCAAATAGTTGTTAATATCTTTTTCATTCCGGTAACTAACGGTTTGATATTTTTGCCGCTTGTAAATTTTAACATCAACCATGAACGAAAAATCAATTATCGAAAAACCGGTTACGGCACCTTACATCTGCAAAATGATAGGGGTCAGCCGACCTGCACTCCATCGGTGGAGCAAGGCGGGCATTGTTCGTTCCCACAAGATTGGGGGCAAACTATTCTATTTTGAGAGCGAAGTGATGGAGGACTTGAAAAAATGTTAAGGAACCCATCAAACCAGGCCAATGCCGTCAAGGCATTTTTCATAATCAATCAACTTAAATTCATTAACACTTATGACAAACAGAAAGAAGTCAGTTGGAGAGCTGAGAAAAAAACTACCGTACGGAAGCTTTACCCAAATCAAGGGCAGATTACAGAAAAAGGAAATCAAATATTCCCTTCAGTACATATCACATTGCCTGAGTCCGGATCATCCCGCCTACAACAATGATATCATGGAAGAGGCAATCCTGGTTGTCCAGGAAAATGACCAGGCGCTGAAAGATTTCCAAAAGCGAATTGATAAACTTAAAAACGACCCGGAATGCGGACCTTCTCAAACATGAGTCAACCGGACCTTAAACTGACCCTGGAGGCCTTGGAATGCCTGAGGGATGGTCTTGAAATCAAATTGAAAGAAACTTACTCAAGTCAGATCGTCGCCTTTACCAACCAACGTGTCAGGGAAGGCGGCGCTCTCAATACCAAATTGATCCGCGTGAATGAATTGATCGAGGCAATTGACCAGGAAATAATAGAATACTGACTTTGTCCAATACGATACAAAACTTCATGTTAAAATTATTCCTGTTAACCGATGCTAAAAGAAAGAAGTGGTCAGCATGATATCAAACGCTGAAGAGATAAAGGATGCAATTCAAATCCAAGATATAATTGGCGATTTTATCACCCTCAAAAAGAAAGGGATCAACTACACGGCCTGCTGCCCTTTCCACAACGAAAAAACTCCCAGTTTTATAGTTCATCCATCCAGGGGAACATTCAAATGCTTCGGCTGCGGAAAATCCGGCGATGCCATCGAGTTTTTGCGCGAACACGAAGCCATGAGCTTCTCGGAAGCGCTTGTTTACATAGCTGGCCGTTACCACATACCCGTAAAGACCGGGGAGTCCGATCTTCAATATACCGAGACTGAGAAACGTCGGGACGGCATCTTCGCGGTGCTGCATTGGGCCAGGCAACAATTTTCCGCCAACCTTTCAGAAAACACTCAGGCGCTTGCCTATCTGAAAGAACGCAAGCTTGATGCAGCCATCGAGATTTTCAATATCGGTTATGCCGGCGCAGGAAATGACCTCATGCAGAAAGCTCGCTGTGCAGGGTATTCAGATGAGTTGTTGCTGCTATCCGGCCTGCTGAAGAAGAATGACCGGGGCCATTTTTACGATGCCTTTAGCCGCAGGATCATTTTCCCCTTTTTCGACCGCTCCGGCCGTGTGATCGGTTTTACCGGCCGGCTGATCACTGCCGAAAAGGATAAACCAAAATACTTGAACAGCCCTGAAACCGAGGTCTTCAAAAAGAGCCGGTTTCTTTACGGGCTTTACCAATCTAAAAAGGAGATCATGAAAGCCAGCGAATGCCTGCTGGTCGAAGGTCAGACCGACCTGATCAGCTGGCACCTGGCCGGCATAAAAAACGTGGTAGCCGGTTCCGGCACTGCCCTTAGCGAAGACCAGGTCAAAATGATCCTGTCGCTCACCCGTTGCCTGACCATCGTGTATGATGGGGATCCCGCCGGAATAAAAGCCAGCGTTTCCAACATCAGGGTACCCTTGCAACTGGGGCTCGACGTTTACCTGGTTGTGCTTCCAAAGGGTGAAGATCCCGATTCATTCGTTATGAAGTACGGTGAAGAAGAACTCAGGCAATACATCGAGGATAACCGCCAGGACATCGTTTCGTTCAGGATCGGTATGGTCAAAGAGCAAGTCGAGAAGGACCCGATCCAGAAGGCCCGTCATGTAAAAGAGCTTGTTTCCCAGATATCGCTCATCAGTGATGACGAGACCAGGCAGTACCTAATCGCCGATATCGCGAAACAACTCGATGTCCAAGCTGAAGACCTTCACCGGAACCTGAAAAAACAGCTTCCGAAGGTTGATGATTCCGAGAAGGGATTTTATGGATTGGATGCATCCCTGGATATGATCGCTGAAAAAGGCTTTGCCATTCTGCTCGCCGATCCTTCGCTGGTCGTTTCCTATCATGCAGAGGGGAAGGAAAACACGATCAGCCTGCCGGCAGGATCGCTACGGAAGGACGATCTATTCAGGCTATCACAGCTGACCAGAAACATCAAAATCGAAGGCCTTTCAAAGGTTGTCGATGACAATGACGCAGAGCTCCCGCTGACAGAAGCCGGGAGATTGCTTACCGAATTGGGTCTTCGGGTTGAAGTCTGCGAAGCTGGAAGTGTGGATGAAACTGAAGAAGATGCAAAGGATCCCGTTTACATTGACTTTTTGGATTTCTATGTCTCGGGACTGACCTACCGGTTGTTCCGGCACCCGGATACCAAGCGGTCCAAAAAGTTTGTGGAAATGACTGCCGAGTTTCTTTCAAAGCTCGACAATACGATCATCCACATCAAGACCAACGAGATCGCCAAAAAGTTCGGCCTGACCCAGGGAGCCTTTTCAAAGGTACTTCGCCCCTTTGTGGAGAAGCGAAAGAACCTGGCAGTTCAGCAGCAGGAAAGGGTTGTCATCGATGACCAGCAGTTCGTTTTCGACATCGCTCACCTGCCGGATTACGTGGATCAGGGATTCTTTCAACGTTACGGCTTCTTTGCTGCGCAGAACAAATCCGGGAACAAGATTTTCTATGTCTTCCGCACCTTGGATAATACCTTAATCAAAGTAGGGAACTTCTACCTTGAACCTTTGTTCCAGGTGTATGATCTTGATCCGACCAAGAACAAGCGGATCGTCGAATTGTTCCATTCCGAGTTGAACACGGCCGAGTATGTCGAATTCAAAAGCGGCGACATGGTCGAGCTGCAACAGTTCAAGAAATTCCTTTGGAACAACGGGGGCTATATCTTCACCAACGGCAAGCCTTTTCATCATGAGAAAATTCTTGAGAGCATCGCCCTTCGGTTCCCCAAATGCTGGGAGTTCTCAACCTTTGGCTGGCAACCGGAGGGCTTTTTCGCATTTGCAAACGGCATCATTTCCGACAATTCCTTCGTCCATGTCGATGACCTCGGCCTGGTGAGGTTCAAGGAGGTTACGTACTATTCTCCCTCGTTCAGCAAGATATACAAGGACCAGCGTGCCGACAACGACCGTTACGAGTACGACCGGTACCTGGTTTACCGTCCGGAGCAGAAAACCTCATGGGAACAATGGGCTGAGCTGATGTACAAAGTTTACCAGTACAACAATAATGGAATGTGGGCGCTGCTGTTCACCATCCTATCGGCCAACCGTTCGATCATCTTCCCCATTGAGCGTTTCTTCACATCCCTGTTTTTCATTGGCCCAACTGAATCGGGCAAATCCAGGATTGCTGAAAGCATCCGGGCCCCCTTTATGCATGGGGCACCGCTTTTCAATCTGAATTCCGGTACCGATGCGGCGTTCTTCACCAGCCTGGAAAGATTCCGTGACATCCCTGTGATCTTCGAAGAGTACAACGATTACCAGATTTCCGATGTGAAGTTTCAGGGTTTGAAAGCGGCTGTTTACGACAATGAAGGCAAGCAGAAACGCAAGGATGCATCAAGCCGGGATATCGATGTTTCAAAAATCAACGGCTGCCCGGTACTGCTGGGTCAGGAAGGTCCGGAACGGGATGATGGCGCCCTGGGCAACCGGGTGGTTCAAAAGCATGTGCCGAAGAAGGAGAACTGGACGGATGAAGAGGTTACCATGTATAAGGATCTGAAAACGCGGGAAAGCGAAGGGCTGAGCAACATTGCCATGGAGATCATCCGCCGGCGCGTCGTCGTGCAGAAACACTTTGCCGCCTATATGCGAGATGCTCAGAAGCAGGTGAAAAGCGATATCCAGCGGGAAGGCGGTTCATACCAGACCCGAATCATCAATACGGTGAGCCTGTTCATCGCCATGGCCAAAATGTGGGAAGACCACGTGAAGGATCTTCCCCTGCCGTTCACCTACGAGACGTTTTATGAAGATGCCAAACGACAGATCATTCGCCAGAGCGAGGATTTGAGTTCCAGCAACCGGCTTGCGATTTTCTTCAACACCATCGGGATGCTCTATGCCCAGGGGCAGATCATCAGCGGCCGGGAATTCGACATCTCGCAGGAACAGAGCGTGACGATCATCAAATCCAAGACTGAAAGAGAACTGCTCCCCATGGATGGCGGCTCAGCCCCGGTGCTTTACCTGATCGTGAACGATGTCATCCAGATTTATCAGAAACTTCACCAATCGGAGAGCTTAAAGATCAATGCCCTGAGAATGTACCTGAAGGATCACCCGGCCTACATCGGGCAGGTGAACAGCCACCGGTTCATATACCAGGTCGAATCCTGGGAGACCGACCCGGCATCCGGATACAATCAGCGGGTCATTAAAAAGGCCGAGCGGGTCACCAGCTGCATAGCCTTAAAGTATAAACTCATTGAAGCCATGGGAATCGACTTGCAACGGTTCAAGCCAGCGGAACAAACCTCCCTGGAATTGGGAGACACTGCTAATTTGTCACATCAACCAGGAGAACAAAATGAGCTGCCTTTCTGAAAATTCACATGGAAAAGTCTGGCGGCAAAACTACGCCCTACGTCCCTACAGCCCTACAAATAAAGTAATAAAATAGTAAATTATCATGTATCAGTATGTTATCAGTGGATGTGTTTGTAGGGCGGGTAGGAATTCCGTAGGGAATCGTAGGGCGGTAAAAAACCGGGATGACTCTGTAGGTAGGGCTGAATTTTCAGCCCTACACGCCTTACGATCTCCCCTCAAAAGTACGAAGCTTAATAATCAAGTAGCTAAAGTCAAATAAAGGCCTTTGTAGGGCTGTATGGCTGTAGGGACGGAAAATGACCCCTACCCCCAAGCAAGAAAAAAATGTTGAAAACGGACCGCAACGGTTGGGAGTACTATGACAAATTGCCAGACGGATTTCGACTGGCCACAATGGATGATTTTCACATCCGGGGCAAGAAGAAAGTGGGGATGCAATACCTGATCCAGCGCGCCGACCAGCAACACTTCGAAGTTCATTACATCAGGGATTTTACCCAGAGTATCAACCTGAAACCATTTCTGGATCACCGGATGGTCTTTGTCAAAGGATAATGACCTTTACTATTCTGAGCAACGAAAATACATTTGCCCATGACTGAAAAAGAACGCCCCACCATCACCATCAAACTGAAGCCCTACCTTCAGGAATACCTGATCTGCTCGCTGAGTACCAACACTGCTTCGAAGGGTAACATCATCGGAAAGCTGCTTAAACCGCTACTGGAGATCCGCCCGCCTGAGGTCGTACCGGAATTCCCGACGGGCCCGGAATATATCACCTTTGTGCTGCCCTATTACAACGACTTCTGGGTAAAGTCAAACCTGTGGGTCAACGAGCGGAACCAGGCCATCTTTGAAGGCTATCTGGAATGGCACTTCAAAGACCTGTTCTTTCATTATATGAACGACAAGGTCCGCTTTTACAAATCCTTCAAGAAGTGCATTCTTCAATTTTGCTATGACCACAACATCACATTTTCAAACCTGAACTACGAAATGCTGAAAAAAGACTATTACCGGAAGCGAAACCGTAAAAAATCAGAAAAAAGTTGCTCACTTTTTGTCCCTGTGATGTCCCCGGATTGTCACTGCGTTTTTCTGAACAAGAACTGAAATGGGAAATATACCGCGGCATACCGGCATCAATATCGGAGGACTGAATTCCCTCAGCTGGATTTTCAGGGAGGATGTCGGGATTTTCAAACTGTACCCGGTAACACTCAATTGCCTGATCACCCCCAAATCCGGCAAATCCTGGAATGCCGTTTATGGCACCCCGGAAACGATACAGCTGGAATCCGAACAACAGGATACCCCGGCCGGGATCAAGTACATTTACAAGCTGAAGATCCTTGTTCCCAAGGACCGCGCTCCGGTGGAAAGCGAGCTTTACGCCATGACCGGCCGGCGGTTGATCCTTAAATCCGGCGACAAGAATGGCACTATCCGGATTTTCGGTACCATGGAAAGTCCAATGAAGGTGACCAGCAAGCTGCTGAAACCGGCCGTCATGGAAGGCTTCAACGGGTATGAACTTCTGTTTGCCGGTGAGTTTTCGACCCCGGCTGCGTACTATCTCGATCCGAACGGCCCGATCCCCGATGATGAAAACCAGGATTGACCGCTTGAGCTTTTCAGTCCTTTATTTGCCGGAGAGACCATAATAATATTGTATCCTCGAAACAGGATACAATGAATCCACTCCTTGCAGAAATCCTCTCCGGCCCCTGGCTGATCAACACCGAAAGATCGGCAGCTTACGCTTCCGTGCTTCTTTCGTTGATCAAAGGGGAGCGAATCTTTGAAGGGGATTCTTCCCTGGCCCGGGAGAGGAACCGGCCATATATCCTTGCCGGTACTGGAGGACAGAACCAACGCATCGGTTTTAATGATGCCAACATACCTGCAGGGTCTGTTGCCGTCATTCCAATCCGATCGGAAATCCTCAAGTATGATCAGCCCTGCGGACCCAGGGGAACGCAGTCGATCCTCAGTGACGTGAAAGCGGCAGATCAGAATCCCGGC
>DAONFN010000026.1:0-14873 GCA_035403625.1 Bacteroidales bacterium | reverse complement strand
GAAGGATCGGTCGGCATCGGAAATGAGGCTTTCATAGTATTTCTGCTTGCCGAGTAACTCTTCCAGGGCTTTGTCGATCTCCGCAATTTTATCGCGCGGATAGGAAGCCTGCGGTTTCATATCCAGGGCCCGCTGGTATTCCGGCCGGGCGGCATCATACTTTTTCTGAGCCAGCAGGTTGTCGGCCGAAGCCAGCACCGTCCGGTAGGCTTCCTCCTGGGCTTTGAGCGCGGCCAGTTCGGCATCGATCCCGGCAATCTTGTCTTTCGGATACTTCTCTTCCGGTTTCAGACCGGAAGCAGTTGTGTATTCGTTCCGGGCAGCCTCCAGTGACTTGTCGGCCAGCAACTGATCAGCTTTGGCAAGGGAGGCTTTGTATTTGTCATCCAGTGATTTTTGCCTGGCGATGGCCTCCAGAAGGGCGTCAATCTCGGTAATTTTATCCTTCGGGTAGTTTTCCGCCGGCTTGAGCTTCCCTGCTTCCATGTATGCCGTTCTGGCCTGGTCGTAAGTCTTCTCCCCCATCAGCTTGTCGGCCCCGGCGATCGCTGCTGCGTATTTTTCATCGATGGCCTTCTGCCGGGCGGCATCGGCCAGCAGACCGTCAATCTCTGCCAGCCTGGCTTTCGGATGGGATTCTGCCGGCTTGAGCGAAAGTGCCTTCTCATAAGATGCTTTCGCTTCCGGGTAGGATTTTTCTGTGAAAAGCTTATCGGCTCCTGCGACCGTGTTGGCATACTCCTCATCCAATGCCTTCAGCCGCGCGATCTCCGCGAGAGCGGCATCGATCTCGCCCAGCTTGGTTTTCGGGTATTGCTCGTCGGGCTTTAACCCGGAGGCTGTGGTGTACGCGGTACGGGCCGGTTCGTAAGACCGGGTGGTCAGCAGTTTGTCTCCCTCGGCGATGGCTGCCGTGTACTTCGCCTCGAGCGCCCGGGCTGCTTCAAGGTCGGCAAGGGTGCGGTCGATGAGGGCAATTTTATCCTTCGGGTACGCTTCCCCGGGCTTCAGATCAAGGGCCTGTTTGTAACTCGCCCGGGCCTGGGTGTAGTCTTTGGCATCGAGTTGCCGGTCGGCGGTGGTGATCATTCCCGCGTACTTTTCATCGAGCGCTTTGGCCGCTGCCAGGGCTGCCAGGGCAGCATCAATTTCCGCAATTTTATCCTTTGGGTACGACTCGCCCGGTTTCAGGGAGGAAGCCTCCGTGTATGCCTCGCGTGCAGGGGTGTAGGATTTCTGCGACAACAACTGGTCGCCGTTCTTCAATGCCGCTGCGTACCGGTCGTCACGATCCTTTATGGCTGCGAGTTCGGCCAGTTTCCCGTCGATCTCGGCAATTTTATCTTTCGGATATTGGTCTGCCGGCTTACGTTCCAGGGCTGCCTGGAATTTCTTCTTCGAATTCTCATATTCTTTATCCCTGAACAGTTTATCTCCCTCTTTCACAAGGCCGGCAAACTCATCATCGAGCGCCTTCAGCCGTGCAATTTCTGCCAGAGCGGCATCAATCTCACCAATCTTGGTCTTCGGGTAAGCTTCGCCCGGTTTCAGTCCGGAGGCTTTGGTGAACGCATCACGGGCCTGTTCAAAGGATTTTGCGGCCAGTTTCCGGTCACCGTCGGCCACGGCCTCTGTATACTTTTCATCAAGTGCACGCGCGGCTTCCTGATCGGCGAGGATCCGGCCGATTTCAGCGATTTTCTCTTTCGGATAGGTCTCGCCCGGCTTCAGGTCAGCGGCTTCCTGGTAGGTCGTTCGCGCATTTGGATAATCTTTGGAAGCCAGCAATTTATCAGCAGCAGCCAGAATTCCGGCATACTTTTCGTCCAGCGCCCGAGCCGTCGCGATCGAAGCCAGCGCCGCATCGATTTCGGCGATCTTGTCTTTCGGGTACTTCTCCTCCGGTTTCAGTGAAGTGGCCTGCACATAGGCGTCTCTTGCCGGTTGATAGGATTTCTGCGACAACAGTTGATCCCCGTTTTTGAGGGCGGCGGCATACCGTTCGTCACGGTCTTTGATCGCGGCCAGTTCACCCATCTTCTTATCAATTTCCGCGATCTTCCCTTTCGGGTACTCTTCGGCCGGTTTGATCTTCAGGGCCGACTGGAACTTCGCCTTCGATGCTTCAAAGGAGGCATCCGAAAACAGTTTGTCGCCTTCCCTGACCAGGGTGGCATATTCCTCGTCCAGGGCTTTCACGCGGGCGATCTCCGCCAACGCTGCATCGACTTCGGCGATCTTGGTTTTCGGGTAATTCTCCGCCGGCTTAAGTTCTGAGGCTTTCAGATATTCAGCCTTCGCCGGTTCGTACGACTTCGCCGTCAGCAATTGATCGGCTGAAACAATCAACGCCTGGTACTTTTCGTCCAGTGCTTTCCGGGCGTCTATATCCGCGAAGACTTTGTCAATCGAGGCGATTTGTTCTTTCGGGTAGATCTCTGCCGGTTTCAGGTCGAGCGCCTGCAGGTAACCGGCCCGGGCATTAGCGTAATCTTTCGCCGCTAGTGACCGGTCGGATGAAGCGATCAGCCCGGAATATTTATCGTCGAGCGCTTTAGCCGCCGCCAGCGCTGCCAGAGCCGCATCGGCTTCGGCAATTTTATCTTTCGGATAGGATTCGCCGGGTTTCAGGGTAGAGGCTTCCTGATAGGCCGACTTTGCCTGTGCATACGATTTCGAAGCCAGGAAAGCGTCGCCGTTGCGGATCGCAGCGGCGTACCGGTCTTCCAGGTTCCGGATCGAAGCCAGTGCAGCCTCGATTTCCGTGATCTTTTTCTTCGGGTACGCTTCGTTGGGTTTCAGTCCCAGGGCATTTTCAAACTCAAAACGGGATGCGTCATAAGACTTCAGCGCAAGGAGGCTATCGGCCCGGACGATCACCCGGCGGTAACCGGCATCCAGGTTACGTTTTTCCTGTTCGGCCGCGGCCAGGGCCTGATCGATATCCGCGATGCGAGCGGCAGGATAGGTTTCGGAAGGTTTTAGCGTTGCCGCATTGGAATATTCGTTCCGGGCCAGTGCCCATGATTTATCCTGAAAAAGCTTATCGGCTTTCGTAATGCTCGCAAGATATTGGGCGTCAATCTTTTTCTGCTTATCCATCTCCCCGATGAGCAGGTCGATCTCCCGAATACGATTCATCGGATAGGCTTCCTCCGGCTTCATCTTCAGGGCATTCTGAAATTCAGCCTTCGAGGCGAGGTAAACTTTCTCCAGGAACAGGCTGTCGGCCCTGCCGATCGAATTGGCATACCGGGCATCTTCCGCCTTGTGTCGGGCTTCGGACTCTGCAAGCCGGGCAACTTCCGCCAGTTTGTCCTTCGGATATTTCTCGCCTGGTTTGATGTCGAGTGCAGCCTGGTACTGGGTTCGGGCAAGTTCGAGAACCCTGCCTGCCAGGGCCTTGTCGCCGGCCTCGACGGCCTGCCGGTAACGTTCCTCCTTATCTTTCAGGGCAACGGTAAGCAGCGAATCGATGGTGCCGATCTTCTGCTTCGGATAAAGTTCGCCGGGCTTCAGGTTTCCTGCTTTTACGTACTCGGCACGGGCCGGTTCCAGTTGGCGATCCGACAACAGTTTGTCGGCCTGGCCCAGGGTTTTCAGGTATTGTTCATCCAGTGCCCGGGCCATGGCTGCTTCCTGCCCGGTCAGCATCCGGTCGGCTTTGGTGATCATCTCCTTCGGATAACTTTCCGAAGGTTTCGCCGATGTGGCCAGGAGGTAATTTTCCCGGGCCTTGAAGTATTGTTTTTCGATATAGAGGCTGTCGGCAAGGTTGACGTACTTGTCGTATGCCGCTTGAGCATTGGCGATCCTTGCCAGGAGGGCTTCTGCTTCCCGGATCCGGTCTTTCGGGTAGGTTTGTTCGGGTTTCACCTTCAATGCCTCCCGGTACGATGTGATGGCATCCGGGTACCGGGTGGCTCCGAACGATTCATCGGCTGCGGCAACAGCCTTATTGTATGCTTCGTCTTTGGCTTTCTGATCGGCAATCCTGGCGGTCAGTTCGGTGATCCGGTCCTGCGGGTATTTCTCATTGGGTTTGACAGCGACCGCTTTCCTGTATTCGAGCATGGAACCCTGCCAGTTTTTCTCATTATATGCTTTATCCCCGGCGGCAACCGCTTTTCCGAATTCTTCGTCCTTGACTTTTATATCGACTTTGAGCTTGACGATTTCGTTGATGCGGTTTTTGGGATAAGGATCGCCGGGAAGCAGTTTCTGGGCATTCTCATATTCCTGGAGCGCCTTGTCGTAATCTCCTGCCTGAAACAACTTGTCGGCGGCGGAAACAGCCACATCAAAAAGGATGTTCTGTGCTTTCTGCGACCGCAGAAGCTCCATGGTCTTGTTCAGTTTTTCCCTGGCAGATGCATCATCCGGATTCTGTGTCACGGCCATCTGGTAGGAAGCCTTCGCATTCAGGTAATCCTTTGCTTTCAGATAGGCATCGCCTTTGGCCACATATTGGCGGGCCAGGGCGGTATCTGCAGGAAAGCTGTTTATTCCGGAAGTGGATCTCCCTCCGTCGTTTTCATGCGACAGTGGGAGATAAAAGATCGCCGCTGCTACCAAGGGCAACAGGGCGGAGGTAAGGTAAGTCAGTGTTTTGCTGGATGTATATATCTTCATGCCTGGCTCGGTAAATTCGGATCGGATTTCACAACAAAGAATAACGCAGTTTCAACGGATAAATTTTACAGAATGCCCGGCTCCATCAGCCCGTCTTTCATGGTCAGGCGGCGATCGGCCATGCCGGCCAGGTCGAGGTTGTGGGTGACAATGACATAGGTTTGCCGGAAATGGTCCCGCAGGCGAAAAAACAACCGGTGGAGTTCGACGGCAGAAGTGGAGTCGAGATTCCCTGAAGGTTCGTCGGCCAGGATCACCGATGGACGGTTGACCAGCGCTCTTGCTACCGCCACCCGCTGCTGCTCGCCTCCCGATAAGGCGGCCGGTTTATGGCCGGCGCGGTCAGTCAGGTTCATCACCTCGAGGAGTTCCATGGCCCGTGCAGTGGCCTCCTTCTTCCCCGACCCGGCGATAAAAGCGGGTATACAGATATTCTCCAGGGCGGTGAATTCAGGCAGCAGGTGGTGGAACTGAAAGACAAACCCGATATGGTGGTTGCGGAACTCCGACAGTTTCCGGTCCGAAAGCTCGTGCACCCGGATCCCTCCGATCTCGACCGATCCGGAATCCGCCCGGTCAAGGGTCCCGAGGATGTGCAGCAGGGTCGATTTTCCGGCCCCTGACGATCCCACGACGGAGACGATTTCGCCCTTTTCCACATCGAGACTGATCCCCTTCAGGACCCTGAGGGAACCAAATGATTTGCAGATGTTCTGGGTATGTATCATAGCGGCCAGGCGGACCGGCAAAGTTAAGAAAATGTCAATCTTCGGGGCTGTTTTTTTGTAAATCCGAAGCAAACTGCTACTTTTGGAGACCAATATAAATTCATACATATGAACCTGCACGAGTACCAGAGCAAGTCGATCCTGAAACACTATGGTGTGGCCGTTCCCGAAGGCGTACTGGCCCATACGGAAGAAGAAGCCGTCAAGGCAGCTGAATATTTACAGGGAGCCACAGGCAGCGACCGGTTTGTTATCAAGGCACAGGTTCATGCCGGCGGCCGAGGAAAAGGGGGCGGCGTCAAGGTGGCCCGCTCCATCGACGAAGTGCGGCAGTATGCTTCTCAGATCATCGGGATGCAACTGGTCACTCCGCAAACGAGCAAAGAGGGGAAGCTGGTCCGGAAAGTCTATGTGGAACAGAACATCTACTACCCCGGTCCGACCGAACCGTCGGAAATCTATATGAGCATTCTGCTCAACCGCCAGAAAGGACACATCGTGATGATGTACTCTCCCCGGGGAGGAATGGATATTGAAGCCGTGGCGGAGGAAACGCCCGAACTGATCTTCACCGAAGAGATCGATCCGAAGATCGGGCTGCAGTCGTTCCAGGCACGGAAAGTCGCCTTCAACCTCGGGTTGACTGAAGAAGCCTACAAGAATATGGTCAGATTCGTCGCGGGCATCTACCGTGCTTACGAGGGCAGCGATGCCTCCCTGATCGAGGTGAACCCGGTTTTCAAGACCTCCGATAACAAGATCCTCGCAGCCGATGCCAAAATGGTCATCGACAACAATGCTCTTTTCCGTCATCCTGAAATTGCCGCCATGCGCGACTTCGACGAGGAAGACCCCATCGAGGTGGAGGCGACCCGGCATGACCTGAACTATGTCAAACTGAACGGCAACGTAGGTTGCATGGTGAACGGAGCAGGACTGGCCATGGCCACCATGGACATCATCAAGCTTTCCGGGGGAGATCCCGCGAACTTCCTCGATGTGGGTGGTTCAGCCAATGCCAAACGGGTCGAAGAGGGCTTCCGCATCATTCTCAAGGATCCGGCCGTCAAAGCGATCCTGGTCAACATTTTCGGGGGCATCGTCCGCTGCGACCGTGTAGCCCAGGGGGTGGTCGATGCCTACCGGAACATCGGCGAAATTTCCGTTCCCATTATCGTCAGGTTGCAGGGTACCAATGCAGAAGAAGGGAAAAGACTGATCGACGAGTCAGGGCTGAAGGTCCACTCGGCCATCACCCTGGAAGAGGCTGCCCACCTGGTGACGAAAGTGCTGCAGTAAGCCTGAACTCCTGCTCCTTATCGAACAGGAACATCCTGATTCGGTCCAGGGCGTCAATCCCGGCCTCCCGGAAACGGAAGGCACCCGGTTCCTTTCCCATCAGTCCGGTTAACGATCCCGGATAGAAGATAGCCAGGTATTCGGCAAGATTCTCCTCATCGGTTGAACCCCATGTTTCGTTGCAGGTCTTCAGATATTGAAGGATCCTCAAACCATCGAATTTTTCATGAAATGCCCGGGTAAAACGTGCAACGGTCTTGTGGTTGATCCGCAAAGGTTCAAATGGGTCCTCCTCGCTGAACACCTTCGACAGGAAGCGTACCACCTGCGTGTCCGGGGTTTTCAGAAAAAATTCCGGAAGCCGCCGGTAGGTCTCTTCCACCTGCGAAAACAAAGCGACCTGGTACACAGGGTAGCTCGACCAGTCACCGGCGGCCCCGCGGATCATAGCCGGGCCCGTCCCGAAAAATACCCGGTCGGAAAACCTGGCCTCCGGGTACACCATCACCTCATTGTACAGCAAAATCCGGCCGTATTTCCTCAGCTTCTGAAGAAAATAGAAGTCCTCGCCACTGAGCTTCGGGGTGATCCCGCCGAGCGCACGGTACGCCCTGACGGATACCGCCATGGCCGACCCCAGTGCGGTAAACGTGTATGGCGAACCGATCCGGGCCAGACTGAGAAAGTAATGCCGCATGTAGATCTCGTAGCGGAGGATGGCCCGGGCGGCCGCCTCATCGGCCGGAACCCGGTGGAAATAGGGCACCGACATCGCCACCGCATCCGGAGCGTCCGCAAACGCAGTGGCCACCGACTCCAGGTACCGCTCACCAAACACAGTATCGGCATCAAGGCTTACGATGATCTCATCTCCGGTCGCTTCGGCGCTGATGCGGTCCATCACCGCCTTCCGGGCATAGCCGACCCCGAGTTTCTTCCCCTTCCATCCCTTCCCACGGGTAGTGTGATCGATCACCGTCACCGGAAAATCACGGAAATTCCGAAGTAAGGAGAGACTCCCTGCATTCCGGTGGCACACCCCCGAACGGGCGGGATCATCGTGCCACGAATCGGGCTGATTCACGCACACATAGAGCCTGAAATCGCGACAGGTCTGAGCGGACAAACACGCCAGGAGTCGTTCGAGCGTCCCCGGCTCATCCATCACCGGAAGGGCCAGGCAAAGAAAGGGAAGAGACCGGCCGGAGCCCGGATCAGAAGTCGATGCCAAGTTTCCGGAAAAGCGCGTCATCTTCGGCCACCTCGATCGCTTTCAGCACCTCCTCGTCATTCTGGTTGACGATGGTATAAAGCTCGGTCATATCCCACAGCTTCTGGGCGATCAGTCCCTTGAGTTGTGATTTGATCAGCTTCTCCGAAAGCGCATATTGCTTTTCATCCAGCTTCACCCCCTGTTTGTCGGCATAATCGAAAAAACCCTTCATGAAGGGCTCGTCGAGCACAAACCCACGATCGTAGAGGTTGAACTCGGGGTAAGATGCCTTCAGTGTTTTACGCTCCCGGTCAACAAAATCTCCCACGAATGTGTTGATTACGTTCTTTCGCCTGAGTTCCAGGTAGTAATCGGTCACCGGTGTGGAATCCCAGGGAATGAAAACATCGGGCATAATGCCGCCACCGCCGTATACCACCCGCTTTTTGGAGGTGTAATACTTCAGTGAATCGGGGAATTTAATACTGTCGGGATGGATCAGTTCTCCGTGCTTGACGCGGTTGCTGAAATCCTCGTAATATTTGTCGTTCCCTTCGTCGTAAGGCTTCTGGATGCATTTTCCCGATGGATTGTAATAGCGGGCGGTGGTCAGGCGGATCTGGGAACTGTCGGGCAGGTTGTAAGGCCGCTGAACCAGTCCTTTGCCGAACGACCGGCGTCCGACGATGATACCGCGGTCCCAGTCCTGGATGGCTCCTGACACGATCTCGCTGGCAGAGGCGGAGTTCTCGTTGATCATGACGACCAGTTTCCCGTGTTCAAAAAGTCCTTTGGGTGTTGAGTAGAAATCCTCGCGCGGGGCATTGCGGCCTTTGGTGTAAACGATCAGCTTCCCGGCATCCAGAAACTCATCGGAAAGTTCGATCGCCGTACCCATGTAGCCCCCGGAATTGTTCCGAAGGTCGAGGATCAGGTTCTTCATCCCCTGCGAAGCCAGTTTCATCATGGCCTCGGTGAATTCCTGCATCGAGCTCTGCGCAAACTTGTTAAGATTTATATAGCCGAGGCCGGGTTTGATCATGTAAGCGGCATCGATGCTGTTGATGGGAATTTTATCGCGGGTGATGGTAAAATCGATCAGGTCTTTCTTCCCTTTTCTGTATATGGAAACATTGACGCGGGTCCCCCGTTTGCCGCGAAGGTGGTCCAGCACGAACTGCGTGGTGATCTTCTTCCCGGTCACCTGCTCACCTTCGATCTTTACGATCTTATCTCCCGACATGATCCCCAGCTTTTCCGAAGGACCGCCCGGGACGGCATGGACGACCGAAATGGTGTCGCGAAGAATTTCGAACTGGACCCCGATACCGTCAAAATTGCCTTCGAGGGGTTCGTTGGCTTTCTGGACATCCTTTTTGGAAATATAAACGGAATGAGGATCCAGCTCTTTCAGGGTCTCCACGATAGCTTTCTCAACAAGTTTGGCCTCATTCACGGTATCGACATAGGCAAAATTGATCAGTTGCATGGCGGCCTGGTACTTCCGGATACCGGCATTGGGATCCTGGCGCGGAGTCTGTGCGGCCGTCCGTGACCATGACAAAATGGCTGCACCGAACACGATGGCAAGGATCATGATGCGAAAATTCCTGTGCTTCATTGTATGGGGTTTGTTGATCAAATTTTTGGGAGGACAAAGGTACTTTTATTTTGGATGGCCTTCTCCACCTGCTTATTAATTAACTACTTTTAAACGGTTTTCGTATGGAAGGAACGCTTGATCAGGAACGACGGAGAATTTTCCGCAGTGTGACCTACCCGGTCATCCTGGTGCTCATCCTATGGGTGATCCATGGTGCGGATCTTGTATTCGACCTCAACCTGAATGAATATGGGCTTTATCCGCTTGAAGTCAAAGGGTTACCCGGAATCCTCACATCCCCGTTCCTGCATGCCGACCTGGCCCATCTGTCCGCCAATTCCATCCCACTCCTGGTGCTGGGTTCGTTTTTATTTTATTTCTACCGGGAGATTGCATGGCGGACCCTTTTCCTGCTTTACCTCATCACCGGCGCCTGGGTATGGGTGTTCGCCCGCGGAGGTACGGCTCACATCGGCGCCAGCGGGGTGATCTACGGTATGGCTTCCTTCCTCTTTTTCAGCGGGATGATCCGCCGGGAAACCGGGCTGCTGGTGATCACGATGCTCGTGGCTTTTCTTTACGGGGGATTGATCTGGGGACTTTTCCCGCAGCTTTTCCCGAACCAGCCCATCTCATGGGAATCGCATCTCATGGGCTTGCTGGCCGGAGTCGTCCTCGCAGTGTACTATCGGAAAGACGGCCCCCAGCGAAAGAAGTACGAATGGGAGGACGAAGAGGACGACAACGACGGAGGGGAACCGGGAAATACCCCCGGCCCCTGGTCAGAACCGGATGTAACCTACCATCCGCCGGAACAGTGAATCGGTCACACCCGGGATTCCTTTCAGCTCCTCAGCCGAACGGATCGTCTTGTTTTTCTGGCGGTACAGCATGATGTTCTTGGTGGCCGGAAAAGGAAAGTAGGGATGCCGGATAAGTTCCTTGAAGGTTACCGTATTCAGATCAAGTGGGTGGACCGAATCGGCATTTACCCACACATGATCCGCGATCAGGTTGTACCGCGACGTATCCATGCCGGGTATTTCCAGCAGTTGTTTTTTATCCCTGTACCCGTGCAGCCGTGAACGGTACTGTACGATCCTCCGGGCGAACCCGGGACCAATCCCCCGGAGTTGCTGCAGATCGAGGGTGTCGGAGGAATTGAGTTCCAGCAGGAGAGCCGGGGGTGACGGTATCCGGCCCGGCAGAGCACCACCCGAGTAGGCCGGCTTTCCCTGCCACCCCTCCCTTGCATACCGGTGAATCCGGGCCAGGCTGTCCGAATCGGCAGCATGCTTCCAGGCGGCTTCGAAAGCTGCCACCTCGCGCAGGAATGAGGGATTGCCGGTGGCCGGCACCGTAGTTCCGGCGGGAAGCAGGACATTGGCGAGGATCACCCCGCAAAGAATGGTCCCCAGCACCAGGATCCCGCGGCGTTCGGTGCGGTTGTAGGTCAGAAGGTCGCCCGCCAGGCGGGTGAGGTTCCGGAATGGTTTACGGTTATTCATTGGGTTCGAATCTATGGTCTGAGCCTGCGTGTCTCCACAATCATTTTTCAGTTGACTATTTATCAGCCTGTTACAGCTTCATTATCCATTAATGATCCTCTTCCCGATGCGGCATTCCAGGCAGCGTTTCCGGGCGCAGTAATCCTGTTCCAGGTGAAGCAGGGCCTGCGTCTGCAGCGCATTGGCAACGGGAAAGCCCGCTGTCCGCCATCGTTCCGTGCAGGCATTCGCCTCCCCGGGCACCTTTTCCAGCCTCGCCAGCGCTTCGGCTCCCCCATCCAGGTTGCCCTTCTCCCGGCCGAACAGGAACAGGAATGGCACCAGCCCGTTGATCGCCAGTAAGTCGGCCGAGGCTCTCCCCATCCGTTTGGACCGGCCGGCCGACAGCCGGTCGAAAAGATAATGGGTATCCCAGTAAGCACAGGCTTCGGGGACTAAGTCATCCGGCAAAGCCCCCTTCCCCGGCAGATCCGGGATCCTTCCGCCGGTATGGCAAAGGAAGGAGGCAAACTGGCTGATCCGGATTCCCGGGAAATTCGACGGGCGGAGGCGCAGGTACTTCCACAGACTGCAGTCAATCGCATGGAGACCGTACTTCCGGCGAAGAAAACGGTATTCGGAAAGCAGGGAGCGGGGATATTCGTCATGCAGTTCCGTTCCAAGCAATCCCGACTGCCCGAAAAGCAAAGCCTCCATCCGGAACCGGTCATCCGACAATTGTTGCACGATCCTGACGGGGATCGATTTTGCCAGCATCTCGAAGGGCAGGCTGTTGATCCGGAACCCGAAACCCATGGCCATGTAGCGGAAGAATGCCTGGTCCCAGTCGCGTCCGGCTTGCGTCAGTAAGGTCATGAGTCCCTTGATCCGTTTTTCCAGCCGTTCCACGGCCAGTGCCGGCGCCCACAGACCGAACCCGTAATCGATGCCGGGTTCCAGCTGGCTGCTGCAGGGGATCCAGTGACGGGCCGTCATCATCGACTGATACCGTTCCCAGGTCGGTCCGGCCTCCGATTCCCGGATCTCCAGTGTGGGCACCGGCTCTCCGCTTAGGCGAAAAACAGGCCGGTCGGCCACATGTACCACATGAAGAATCACCCGGTCGTACACCGGGTCCTCGTGGTGTCCGTGCCGGTACCAGTCGGAGGCCAGCACATGGATCTCCACGTTGCCTGCCCAGGTCGTTTCGCCCAGCCGGATCCGGGCGTTGAAAAAGTCGGGGCCGCTGTCGGAATTCTGCTCGCCCGGGTGGAGGATCACCAGCTCTTCATGAGCAGTCGTCATCATTCTTTGCCCCTGGAAACGGCCACGCCAGAGATAGGAAAGAAAGGATTCGTTCATGATTTAACAGTTGAAATGCGCTTTAACACTGCTTAATCGGAGTACATGGTAAAAGGTGATACGGGTGTTGAAAAAAAGTTAAAAAGAATTATCTTTGCATGGTACCTCAAGCAACCGATCAATGACCGAAGTGGCTCACCTGGTAAGCGGGATTGAATTCAAGTTGGGGAAACTGATCGGCCGGCACCTTCAATTGCGCAAGGAAAACGAAGAATTGACCAGGGAGATCAGCGGATTGAAAGAGATGATCGAGGGACATGAAAAAACGATCAGGGAACTGGAAGACAAATTAAAAGCACTTAGGATCGCTAAAACCATAGAAAAAAAAGAAGGAACCGTTGAAGCAAAGTTGAAGATCAACGAACTCGTGCGGGAAATCGATAGATGTATCGGGCTTCTGAATGCCTGAGTTGGATTCATCGTCAGACCAATGAATGAGCTATCCATATCGCTGTCTTTAGCCGACCGGTCCTACCGGCTGGTGATCGACAAAGAACATGAGGAACTATTCCGCAAGGCTGCCAAACTGATTGACAAGCGGATGAAGGATTATTCGGGCAGTTATGCATACAAGGATAAACAGGACCTCCTGGCCATGGTTGCGCTGGAATATGCCACGGCATTTCTCCAGCATGACCGGGCCCTTTCGGATAGTGGAAACCAGTGGGAAGCACGCCTGCAGGCCATTGACCGGGCGCTGGATGAACAGCTCAAGACAGAAGCAATGAACGTTCTTTGAAAATACACTGAAAATATACCCGCATTATTTCAGACAGTTTGTAATCCTAACATTACAATCATTAGGGCGTAAGCTCAGAGCCTTCTAGAACAGGCCTCATCCTGGCTTCGGTCAGGGAACGGGGTACGCCCCGACAGTGGACGTTCGAAAAGGTTGGCAGCCCTAACCATGTCAATCGAGGATTATCATTACCTCGCTGGATAGTGCGGGTTTTTTCTTTTCTCGCGGGTTCCTTCACATTATAAACCAGGCCGGATTCAATCCGGCCGAAAAACCATATACTCATGGAAGGAATTCTGATTTATATCATCATCGGGGTGACGGGGATCATCCTGGGCGGCGTGGTGACAGGCACCATCCTCAACAGGGCATTGGAGCGCAAGCGCGATGCCTTGCTGAAGGACGCCATGGAAAAGGCAGAGGTGGTCAAGAAGGAGAAAATCCTTCAGGCCAAGGAGAAGTTCATGCAACTCAAGGGGGAGCATGAAAAGTATTTCCACGAGAAGAACGAAGAACTGGCGAAAAACGAAAACCGCTTCAAGCAGAAAGAGAGTACGCTGAACCAGAAGATCGAGGAACTCTCGAAGAAGCAAAAGGAAATCGTCACCATCAAGCAGAACCTGACCCAGCAGATCGAGATCATCAACAAGCGGCAGACCGACCTCGACAAATCGATGAAACAGCAGGTGGAGAAGCTGGAAGCCATTTCCGGGCTTTCCGCCGTTGAAGCCAAAACCCAGCTGATCGAAACCCTTAAGGAGGAAGCCAAGAACGAGGCCATCGTGTACATGAAAGACATCATCGACGAGGCCAAGATCACCGCCAACACCGAAGCCAAGAAGATCATCATCGAGACCATCCAGCGTACCGCCTCCGAACATGCCATCGAGAACACGGTATCGGTGTTCAACATCGAGAACGAAGAAGTGAAAGGCCGCATCATCGGCCGCGAAGGAAGGAATATCCGTACACTCGAATCGCTCACCGGCGTGGAGATCATCATCGACGACTCGCCCGACGCCATCATTCTTTCCGGTTTCGACCCGGTGCGCCGCGAAATCGCCCGCCTGTCGCTGCACAAGCTGGTAACTGACGGCCGCATCCACCCCGCCCGCATCGAGGAAGTGGTGGCCAAAACGCGTAAGCAGATTGAGCAGGAGATCATCGAGACCGGTAAACGGGTCAGCATCGACCTGGGCATCCACAACATGCACCACGAGCTGGTTCGCATGATCGGCAAAATGAAATACCGTTCCAGCTACGGCCAAAACCTGCTCCAGCACTCTATCGAAGTCTCCAAGCTGTGCGCCACCATGGCGGCCGAGCTTGGGCTCAACCCCAAGATCGCCAAACGGGCCGGGCTGCTGCACGACATAGGAAAGGTGCCCGACACCGAACCTGAGCTGCCCCACGCCATCCTGGGGATGAAAACGGCTGAGAAGTTCAAGGAGAAACCCGAGATCATCAACGCCATCGGGGCTCACCACGACGAAATGGAGATGAACAACCTCATCTCTCCCATCGTGCAGGTGTGCGACGCCATCTCCGGCGCCCGTCCCGGCGCCCGCCGCGAAGTGGTCGAGGCGTATATCGAGCGCCTGAAGCATCTCGAAGAACTCGCCCTGAGCTATCCCGGCGTGGTGAAGACCTACGCCATCCAGGCGGGACGCGAACTGCGCGTGATCGTGGGAGCCGACAAGGTGAGCGACAACGAAGCCAACCAGATCTCGTTCGACCTCTCGAAGCGCATCCAGAGCGAAATGACCTACCCCGGCCAGATCAAGATCACCGTGATCCGTGAAACGCGGGC
>DAONFN010000025.1:0-15006 GCA_035403625.1 Bacteroidales bacterium | reverse complement strand
TATTAACAAATATCGATAACTGAATATGCCCAATTTTTAACCCCGAAACTTGAGTTATTATCGCTAACGCCCCGCCGGCAGCCGCAGTGCGAGGTTTATTTGTTATTCTCTTTGCTTACCAGTATCATTTGCAGGTTTAGTGAATGCCAGCCTCCGGAAACCGCCCGCATTGCTCGGCTGCAAGCATGTTATGCACAGGTCAATTTTCATATTTTTGTCTGACCTGCTGGATACCAACCCCAGTCTTGAAAAGTATCCCTATAATACAAATATCTATCATAAGCATACCCATCCCTTTCTGTAATTCTTACAAGGACTTTATTATCATTATTTACTGCTAGGTTTGCATAGTACTCATTAATGGTTTTTGATAACCAAATTAATTGATTATGAATGTTCAGCGTAATATGGAACATGTTGACCCACTCGTCGAAAGAAATAGAATGAAGCGTTGATCCTGCATCATCCTTGTCAAAATTATTCAGAGAAATTTGTCTATTTATAAACCAGTATTGAGAATGGGCAATTGCGTTTCGAACTTGGGACTTATATGCATCTTTTAATATCTGTGAGAATCCGGGACAAACACCCAAAATTGCATCTCGAATATGATTCCTTATTATTTCGTGTCTTTTAGGGAAATAATTATAAATTCCATCACCTTTTCCGATTTTAAAATACCAATCATATGGTTTACCAAGAAGGATTTGCGCGAGTTCATATAATTTTTTAATACTGGAATCTGCTTCCCAAAATTTTAAATAGATTAACATTTCAACTTGAATAGAAAGTTCTTCTGCTCTAATGATAGCATCTATTTCTTGTTTTCTTTGGGGATCCCATTGTACATTATTGACATGATCTTGGTAAGGAATTTGAAGCACATTTGTAGTCCTATAATGATGAATGAAATTATAATGATCAGCTTCAGAATGCCCTTCCCTTCCAAGACCGATAACATGTGGATCGAATTTCTTTGTTCCAGTTTGTTTTATTGAAGCGGTATATTCATCATAGAATCCATTAACATGAAATAGTAATAAATCTCCTGGATGCTTCTGAGATTTTAATGCTAATTCCAAAATGTTCCTAAACTCGGGTGCTACATTTTTTTCTTTTTCTAACAGTTTATCATTGAATAACATTGAATGAGGTTTTATAGTTTATGTTGCTCGTTTCATTGACTTGTGCATAACGTTGGAATGCAGATTTTTGTTGGGCAACTGAGACTTCCCGACCTGTCATGTTGAACTGCATTTTCAAACTTTTCGTCAGTGTCAAACCGCGCCCGATGCCCAATAAAATTTGCATGGTGTTATGTGGCGGCTTTTTCTAATTGCTCTTGAATTCCGATAACCAAGTCCCTCATAGTATTGTATCCTCCTATAATATTTTTTTCAGGCTTGAATAGTTTCCCAATGAAAATAACAACTAATCCTAAAAATGATAGAATCAACAAACTCATATGAAAATGCCAAAATAATGACACTACAATAATCGATAGAATAGAGATTAATAAAATCATTGAACCAGTTCTTACTATTATGTTATTTCTATACTCAAATTTTGTCAATGATCCAGGAGCAATTTTATTAACCTCCTCTAATAATTCAATGGCATATTTGTCAAATAATGGAACAAAATTCGAACTTGGTTTGATGCTATCTGTATTTACCCCCCTTTTATTTAAATTAGTCATTAGAGTTTTAAAGATTGCTGCACTCATGCAGCTTTGTCCTAATGTAATAATCGGATGTATTTTTTCTTTACTTGCGTTTTTTGCAATGTATTCGCAAAAATCTCTAAGTGTATTTTTCTCTTCAAAATAAAGTATATCTTCTAATTCAGTAATGGAAGATTTTAATTCAAAAAACTCATGATGTACCTTAGCTAATTTCATTGGTGAAACTAAATCACAAATCATTCTCCAATCAGCTATCGTAGTATAAAATGTTAATTCTTCACCACTTTCAACCTCTGGATCAAATTGAGTTTGAAAATTATAGAAGTCTTTCAATAACTGAAGAATTTCTTCTGGACTATATTTTTCAGTAGTATTATTCATTGTTGAAGTCATTTTAAAGCTGCCACATAACGAGTCAGTAGCTGCAGGATTGTTGATATATTCATTATGTCATTAGCGCTTGAAACGTTGCAACTATCAAAGTATCAATGGAAAATGGATGGGGTCCTGCAACTTGTACCTTTTTATCAAAATACATGGTATAAATTCCAAATATAGGGAAGTTTAGGCAAATGTCAAGGCGCGTTTACACATTAAAGTGAGCCAATGGGTATCTATTCCGGCCGATTTGATGAATGCCCTCTAATATTTTCGTGGTTTGCCGTTCCGATGGTTTCTTTCTTCCCTGAACATATTGTGATAAGAGCGTTTCGTTTATCCCAATCTTTTTTGCAAGGAATTTTGCATTTAGTACTTTGTAGTATTGAAAGAATTGCTTGAAGTCAATTAAAAAATGAAGATCATTTTGGGTAACCATTAACCCTTCTTCATCAAAGTATAGATTGATGGCTTCAATGACATTCGAGATTAATTCAGGGATATCTTTCTCTGTTGTAAATATTGGATCATCATTTGTAAATGCAGAAAAGCCGGTATTGGTCTTTTCCAGCGTAACGTTAATCTTTTTTGATGAGATTTTGGTATTTATAGTTTTCATGGTTGGGAAAGATCAGAAATCCCTCTTTGGTTACATGCCTCATCTTTATATGCAATCCTCGTTGAGTGACCGGATACCAACCATCCTTGAGAAGCAGTTTGTATAGTTCTTTGCATTTTATCCTGCTTAAGTTAACCTTGCAAAGGCAAATAATAATTTACCTGGGTGCGGGTTTTCAATTTTTTTAACGCAGTGTCGCACGAATAAATTCCATCGCTTTTTCGAATACCTCATCTTTCCCCGATCGTATCCCTTCGATCGTGGGTTTTACTTCGATGTCGGGAACAATTCCGATGCGTTGGGTCGCCTTTCCATCGGGGTAAAAGACTCCCAGTCCCGAAAAATAGGTTTTATACCCGCCGGGAAAAATAACGGGCAACACATCACCATCCGCCCCGGCGGTCTGACTCCCGATAAAGGTCACATCCGGCGCCGTTTTAAAGGCCATACAGGTGTATTCTGCCTGGCTGATGGTACTTTCATTTATCAGGACAATTACTTTCCCTTTGTAGTAATTTCGGTTCCGTCGTTTGCCGCAATATTGGTTTTCTGTCCGGTAAAACATTCCCGGGAAGGCCGGATCCGGCGTTATGAAAACACTGAACGGTGATTTTTCTTTGCACAAGTACCCCGCTATCTTTCTTCCGGTACCGTTTGGATAGCAACGAAGATCCAATATGATTGCTTTTTTACCCATCAGCCTCTTCATCACTTTATTTACCTGCCCCGGTTTTAAAACGCCCATATTTACATAGCCGGTTGAACGATCCATTTCTGTCGTATCCGGTCCTTTCGGTTCATTCCATTTGAAATGATATTTCCCGGCAGGGTATCGATGAATCGGAATATCGAATACCTGGTTTTGCCGTTCAACGGTAATAGTTACCGAATCCGAATTCCCCGTGAGTACCAGGTTGGCAGCATTCCTCAATTTGAAGGACTGATTGGAACCTGCCAGTTGACGGACTTTTTCCGAAAGCACCTTTTCGACGGGTGTGCCATTTATGCGGGTTATGACATCTCCGGGCACCAGCTTGTTTTTCGCACAAATGGAATCATTGAAATACCCGGTTACGATCAATTTGTTTTCGACGACTTTTAACTGGTACGGAAAATAGCTGCTGCCGTTATACTGCCTGGAATATTTTGACGCAAACACGGCGTGGCTGTCATCCAGCCGCGAAACGAGCTTATACATGGCATGATGGTAAGCCACGGTATCAGCGGGCGATTGAAATTCAGGGATCATTTCAAGAAGCACATCATTCCAGTCATGATCCGTTAGATACTTGTATGGAGCAAAGTAATTGATGATATTCCAATACCTGAATAATCCCACCATCCGTAATCCCTCTGATGGATACACGGAGTCGTTGTATTTTTCCTCTTCGAAAAACGGAGAGAAAAAATTCTTGTGCACGTAGTGATTATGCCGGGCCCTGTTATCTTTAATATCATTCAACCGGGCGATTAATTCAGGGTTGAACAGGGTCGTGTCATGGATCCATCCGACAGTGAGGTTCCGGGTAAAACTTCGTGAGGTCGAATCCGTAACGTGCTTCCGCGGTTGGATGGCACCCAGGCTGTTGATCCAGTCAAGATATAACCGGCTGATGGCTTCCTTTGTGCAGGCGGATTTGACCAACGGCAGTTTGTCAATCAGTTGGCGGTCCCAGTTATACCTGCCTTTTGCCACCTGCGGATGATAATATTTAAGAAATCCCCACACCTTGCAAAAGGTCGCAATTTTCTCCGTTTCCGCAGATCTATTCTGTGCGCTTGCCGGAAAAGCGAACATCCAACACACGAATATGGCTATGACGGGTTTCAATTCCGGAAATGTTTTTGTCGTATCCTGAAGCTAATCAGGTTTGCCGAAATGAATAAGACCCGATCCGCCGAAAGATACGATTCAGTAACGATATGGCCTCATTCGGGGATCATTTTGAGCACCGTTTTTATTCCTCTCTTTTTTATACTGAGCTCCAAATAATCAGGTCTTAAACGAAGAATGACATACTTTTCTTTTTTACCCTTATTATTATAAATCGTAATACTTGATTCATTGTCGGATAATTCCCATTTTGAATTTCCGGCGGAAGGCTTCCCTTCTTTTGAAACAGAAGAGTAATCGCCATTCGGATGAAAGGTCCTTCTTGCTTTGGATATTCCGGTAGTATCTGTTTTCCATGACCGCGAAAAATAAATGATGGTCGTATCCATTGGAAAGCCGATTTTAGCTTCAATCGATTCGTACATCCAAGTCTTGCAAAGCGTTTTATACCGCAGCGATGTCTGTGTGTCGACAGAAGAAAAAATAAAAACCAGGACAATGATTCCTGCCATGCGGAAGTATAGGTTACGCTTGTTCATATTGGTTCATGGTTTTTGTTCAACACAGTAAAAATAGGTATATTAAGAATGCAAGGAATAGATACAAAATAAGGAAATAAGGTCGTGATTAACAACACCCGGATATTTCTATCAAGGTTAAATGCCCATGGATAAGGTTTTGAACTCGGATAATTAAAATTTACGCATTACCGGCGACTGAGTACTGAAGACTGAGTACTGAAGACTGAGTACTGGCGACTGAGTACTGGCGACTGAGTACTGAAGACTGAGTACTGAAGACTGAGTACCGGCGACCGGCTTCTGCCGAAACGTAGCATTTCCGGCTACCAGATAAAAGGAAGAAGCCGGTAACGGGTTTTTTCGGCGTACCTGCGGTACCCGTCCAGCTCGCCCAGCAGGGTCCGGTCTTCGAGGAGCGTGCGGATCACCACCAGGAGCATGGATACTGCTACCGGGATCATGCTCCATAGCGAGCCCATGAGCAGCGGAAAACCCAGCGCCTGGATCACCATGCCGAGGTAGGCCGGATGCCGGACCACGCGGTACAGCCCCGTGTCGCAAACGGTATGGCCCCGCTCCGACTGGATCCTCACCGTGCTCGAGAAAAACCGGTTCTGCTTCTGGGCTATGAGAAAGAACAATTGACCGAGGGCGGTGAGAAGCCCGCCGGCCGCCGCCAGCACCCACGGGAACGCAGGCGACCAATGGAAACGGCCGCTGTCGAACCCTGCCGTGAGGTACATCGAAACCGTGACCAGGAAGGAAAGTCCCAGGATGTTGCGGTCCCACTTCTTGGCGCCCTCCCCCGCTTTGGAGCGTTCCTCCTGCAACCCGGGATCAATGCGCAGCACCGTGTAGTTGAGAATCATCATCACAAAACCAATGGCGGTGTAAATGAGACCCTGTGTGTAGCCGATCGTCCCGGCGGCAAGGAAAAGGATGGCGAAAAAGACGGCTGTACCCAGGGCGTGCTTGATAATGTACTTAGCGTTCATGATCGGATAGTTTAACGAGATTTTTTACTTATATACTTCGGCTGACATGGTAACATTCATTGGGCATACCGGATCGATACCAGCGGCCGGAAATCGAGGTCCGGGTTGCCCTCCCGGGTGACCGGCAGTCGGATCGGTTTCGTATCCTGCAACTGGCCGATCAGCTCGTAAGCAACCTCATGCAGGGCCAGGATGTAGAAATCGTCGGGCGCGATGCCGAAAAGATGACCGAGCTCCCGGTAGTCGAACAGATCGTTGATCTTCCCGATATAGACCTCCTTCAATTGATCGCACAGGCGGTCGAGCGGATCGTCCTGCCGGTAGGTGAAGATCCGGCTGCGGCTGGTTTCATCGCACAGCCGGTGCGCGGCAAAGAAGGAACGGTCGGCGGGTCTGATCGTATCCCCCTGTGCCAGCGCGAAGAAGGCCCGGGTGGCAGGGATCCGGAAGGTGTCGCCGAAAATGTTGTAGCTCCACGAAAGGGCGAACATATCGTTATGCGGGGTATAGTCGGAGTTGGTCCCGCACTGGAACGGATGCGGCGGATAGACCAGGAATGCAATGCTGGGCGGTCCCTGCCCGGTCTGAAAGGTGGCATTGTACGAATTCCACCACGATTCGTCGATGATCCGCGACCAGAGGAAATGGAAAACCAACTCCGGGTTGTGCGGCAAGGCCTTTTCCAGCGCCGAAACCAGCGTGTCGAGGCGAATTCCCGATTCCATTATCCTTTTCCGGATCCGGTCGCGGAGAAGGTCCCGTTTTTCCCCCGCCAGTGCGGGGAACAACATCCGGATGGTATCGCCGTGGCGTTCGATCATCCTGCCGGCAACCAGTTTCTCCAGCCGTTCATCGAGGCTGTCGGGAAGAAGTTGTTTCAGGCCGCTATAGGTTGTTCCCCCGATGATGGCGTTGACGATCGCCCGGGATCCCTTGTCGCGGTCGGGGATCGTGATCCCTTTGGGGATATGGTTGATGGGGGTTCCGCTGAAATAGACCTGGTATGCCCAGTAGTCCGGCTGGGCGGAAGCGGAACAGGCGAACAGGATCAACAGAAGGGGGATCATTCTATTCATAGCGCCTGGGTTACTGAGCGATCAGGTCCGGATTTTGCGGACCTAAGTATATCGTCGGGATTTCGAGGTCTTGATTATCTTTTTCCCGCAATAGGGACAGTGTTTCCAGAGTCTTTCCATCTGGCTGAAACAGGCCGGGCAAAGCAGAATGCTGTCGACCACGGGTTTCAGCGGATCCGCATTTTTAACCGTGAAAATTTCCGGGATCTCTTTCAGGAAGGAGGATTCATTTCCTTTTTCGGTGATGAGGAAGAGTTTCTCGCGCGCACGGGTGATGGCCACATAGAACAACCGTCGCTCCTCTTCCACAAGCAGGTCATGGTTGGCCCGCTTGATCACCTGGAAAATCCTGTCTTCAAGCCAGATATCGGGAAATCCCCCGTTCCCTTCCGTCAGGCCGACAATGAAAACCACCCTTGCTTCCAACCCCTTCGCCGCGTGAATGGTTTTTGCCGCCACCCGGATCCCCTCTTCGCGGAACCGGTCGGAATAGGGTTTGATCATCTTGCTGCGGCGGTAGAGGAACAGGATATCTTCACCGGCAACGCCTTCTTCCAGCAGTTCCCTGACCTTGTTCACGCAAAAGCGTACATTCTCCTCTTCGCTTCCACCGGGATAGATCACGATCTTATGCTCCGATCTTCTCGCCGCCCGCATTTCCTTTTCAATCCGGAATTTATTGTGCCGGATCACTTCGTTGCTGGCCCCCACGATATGCTGCGTACTCCGGTAGTTCAGGCTGAGTTTCATCACGGAGGCCCGGGGAAAGTGTTTTTCGAAATCGATGATGTAATTTACGTTCGAACCCCTGAAGCCGTAGATGCTCTGCCAGTCGTCGCCAACACAGAACAGTTGTGTCTCATCCGTAAGCAGGAGCCGGATCAGTTCCACCTGCAGGTTGTTTACGTCCTGAAATTCATCCACCAGGATATACCGGAACCGGTTCCGGTAAACGCCCGCGATGTCAGGCTGTTTCCGGAACAGGGCGAGGCTTCGCAGGATCAGGTCGTTGAAGTCGAGATAGGACTTATCGATACAATAACACTGGTACTGTTCGATCAACGGCGCCGCCAGTTCATAGAAGTGGCGGATCCGCTCGTGAGGATCCCCGGCAGCGCGCTGAAGGACCTTTCCGACAGGGACATTCTCCACCTTCACCATATCGGTGATCCGGATGACCTGCTGCACGAAATCCCTGACCTCTTCGTGATACCCGTTGAATTCCTCGCCGAACGTCAGCGGGGTCCGGAGGGGAATGCCGTCGGGCAGGCGATTCCTGACAATTTTTTCGAGTGTATGGTTAAAAAGGGTCGAATCAAGGGTCATCTGCTCGTAAGTCTTTACCATGAGCAACTTCCCCTTCCGGAATTGTTCTTCTTTGTCTTTTGTCGGGTAGCTGAGATTACTGACGTGCTCGATGTAAAGATCGGCGTCGGGGATGAAAAAGTCGGGGTGAAAATCGAAATCCTTCACCCGGAGAACGGGTTCGTATTCAAAGCGGATGCGGTGCCGGTAAAGCCAGTCGGCGATATACTGCTCCGATTTGGAACGTACGCGGGCGCCGTTGAGGGTGGTGAACCGCTTTCCGTCGCGTGGGATAGAGCCGGGGCCGTTTGATTTCAGGTGGATCTTATCGACGATATAATCGAGAACATACCTCTTCAGTTTAAGAAGATAACCGGTATCGCCACACTGTTCGACCAGCAGTTTGTGGAAAACCTCAAAAACGGTCTCCGGTGCAACCCGTTGTGAAAGATCTTCTTCCTCGTTTCGTTTTTCATCGCCGATGATCCGGAATTTGTTGTCGAACTCATTGACGCCATGGTTCCGGAGCACCTGGTAACAAAACCCGTGAAAGGTCCGGATGGTCAGTCCGTCGATCCACTTGTACATCCTGACCCGGCGAAGCCGTTCTTTTTCCATCTCTTTGCGGCTGCCGCTTTTCCCGGCCATGAATTTTTCGTACTCACCAGTGGTGTCGGCCGAGAGGATCAGCCTGTCGACCATTTCGTTCGTTGCATTCCGCGTGAAGGTCACGGCCAGGATAGCCGACGGACTGATCTCTTTTTCTTCGACGAGATAGATCAGCTTTTGCAGGAGGGTCCGCGTTTTTCCCGATCCGGCGCCGGCCAGTACGAGCATGCGCTTTTCTTCGCCTGTGACGGCCTCCCGCTGTTGTTTGTTGAGCGGGCCCAGATCGGTAGTTTTTCCTGTCTTCAACAGGCTGTGGTCAGTTATGACGGAGATGATTTCGGGGAATTACGCTGATGAACGATCGATTTCGTGTTCCTTCCGGCAGATCCCGCTGCAAAATTAGCAATCCGAAATCAAAGACCGTTCAGAAAGCAGGGTCAATCCCAGACGTAACGCCAGCCTTCTTGCTGTTTTTTCCATACGGTATGAAATATTCCCTGGTGTTCGGTCTTCTTCCCTGTGCTGTCATAACGCGAATAAACGTACCTGCCGTATGTATAGCCCATGGAAAAATCGCCGGAAAGTCCCACGAAATCGGGGGTCCAGCTCAGGCTGACGCCTGGTTTTGCGTTCATTGCGTAATAGTTCAGGATGCCCGCCTTCCCGAAGATCAGCGAGTCGCGGCCCCGGTTGATCACGGCATCCTCTGCGGCATAGTAAGCAAACGCTTCCGCCATGCCGCTGTCGGCGACCCTTTTTTCGAACGCCTTTTCGGTCGCCAGGATCTCCTGCTTCGCAGTTGCCGGGTCCGGCTTCGGTACACACGATCCCAGGAAAAGGATCAACACAAGCCAACAAGAGTAAGGTTTCATCATTTCTATCATTCTTTAATGCTCACCACTTACGAAATACATTTCGATCTCCCCTTTGTGCTTGACGCTGACCTTTCCGCGGTAGGTGCAGGCAAACCGGTCCTTCACCCGTTCGTACGTAGCGCTGCTGATGTTCACGCGGTTGGGTTCTCCGGCACCTTCCATGCGCGAAGCCGTGTTGACGGTGTCGCCCCAGATGTCGTAGGCGAACTTCTTCAGTCCCACGATTCCCGCCACCACGGGGCCGGTATGGATCCCGATGCGGATCTCGAAATAGGGTTTGCCCTCCTCTTCGCGCCGCTCCTTCTGCGCCAGGATGAAGTCGCGCAACTCGACGGCGGCCGCCACCACGTCGGCGGCATGGGTGGTATTGGGCACCGGCAGTCCGCCGGCACACATATAGCTGTCGCCGATGATCTTGATCTTCTCGATGTTGTGCCGAGTGACGATGCGGTCGAATTCGGTGAAGTAGTAGTTAATCACATCGACCAGTTCTTCGGCGCTCATCCGCTCGCTGGCCTGGGTAAAGTCTTTGAAGTCGGTGAACATGACGGTGACTTCGTCGAATTTCCTGGCCTTCGCCTCACCAGTTTGTTTGAGTTCTTCGGCTGTTTCGTGGGGGAGGATGTTGAGGAGCAGTTGGTCGGATTTCTGGCGGGCATCGTCGAGCAACCGGTTCAGCCTTTTCTGGTTGCGGTAGTTGCGGTACACCAGCAGGGTGACGACCACGAAGAAGCCAACCCCTCCCAGGGTCATATTTCGCTGGTTGCGTGCCTGTCGGATCGTCATCCGGTCTTTTTCGGCGGAGGCTTCTTTTTGGCGACGTTCCTGTTTGAGGCTTTCGGCCATGAGCATATCCTTCTTCGTGGAAAGGCTGAGGCTGTCGGTGATGGAGGATATGGCGGCTGCATAGAACCATGCTTTCCGGTAGTTTCCGGCTTCGCGGCAGAGCCATTCCAGGTTCCGGGCTGCCACGATCATGTAATCGAACCGCTGGTTGATCCGTTCTGTTTCACAGAATTGATAGGCGCGGTCGAATTTTTCAAAAGCCTCCTTCTTCCTGCCATGCCGCATCAGAAACTCACCGTACCGGTTGAAGAAATTCGCTTTGTACAAACGTCCTCTTCCGGATGAACGAAGGATCATATCCTCCGCCATTGCAAAATAGTATGCGGCCGAATCGGTCTCACCGGCCAGCTCTTTGCAGTAAGCGGTCACCCGGGAATAAATTTCGGGGTCGGCGGTATGCAGGCGCCTGAATTCCTCCGGATAGTCATAGGTGTACAACTGGCAGAGAAGGGCGGCACGGTCACCCTTGAGAAGGTAGGTTCGGTAAAGGCTGAAGACCCACGACTTGAGCCGGTTGTTGCGGGTCCGGGTGGCATAGTTGATCACCTGGCGCACATCGACTTCGTCGAGCCTGGAGTTGGGCATCCTGACACGCACGCCCCCGTAATTATAGTAATTCCAAAACAGGGCAAGCGAATCGACCGGTTTGTTCACCAGGATCAGGAAACGCTCTTTTTCCACACATTCCGACGCTTCTTCATCCAACCGGTTATCTTTGAAAAACTGGAATAATTGCCGGTAGCACCGGCCAAGGAGACCGGGATCATTCAAGCTTTCAGCCAGGGCCCTGACCCTCAGGTAGTGCCGGTAGGTTGCCATGACGTTCTTGCGCAACTCGTATGCCTTTCCGACACACAGCCAGCTTTCGGCGATCCTGATGTTATCCAGCAGGATGGTCGCGATCGCCAGCGCCTCCCTGGCCGTCGCCATGGTTTCTGCGGTCCGATTCCCGGAAGCATACACCGCAGAGAGATTGATACAGGTTCGCCAGCGCAACGGCAGGTCATGGATACGCCGGCAGTGGTACAGGGCTTTCCGGGCCAGCGCCAGGCAATACTCATACCGTTTGGCTGCTTCGAAGTTTTCCAGATAATCGTTGCAGGCAAGGATCACGAGTCGCGAATTGCCGCTCTTTTCGGCGATATCCAGTGCGATGGACGACAAACTGTCGGCACTCCGTTCGTCTTCCAGGCGGTCCGTAAATATAAAGGCAGCGCGGTCGAGCAGGAGGATACGGGCACTGTCACCCTGAGCTTCTGCACGGGCGGATAAAAGGGCGACCAGGGTGTCGGGCCAATCGGGCCGGACTGCCCGTATGGCGGATGAAACTCCCAGGTTCGCGGTTAGGAAAAATATAGCAATTTTTGTTCGAAAAGACATAAAATCAACTATATTTACGCAAATTTAGCCAAATTCTTCCATCTTAAACCAACCCGTATGAAAAACAAAGCATCCACCCTCATTTCCGTCTTTGCCGCCGGTTTTGTTATCGGGGCAGCCCTGCTTTGGCTGATCTTCAGCTATCGTTCCGCACCCCAGTGGTTCGGAACGAAAAATACGCCTCCCATCGACACGACCGGTGTGACTAAAGTGGATTCCAATGTGGCTAACGGATATTTCAACACGTACTACGGCCATCCCGACACTGTTATGGCAATAAAAGGGTTCAGCCTCAGCAAAGCTCAGGTCAATGCCATGCGGCTGATCGCCAAAAAGCATCCGAAGGTACACGGATTCCGGGTTTATTACGGAATGAAGAACATGAAACCGGTATGGATCATTGTGGGCACGGGGAGCCCGGAATTAACCGATGAAGTGTATGTGACGGACGACGCGGGCTGTGGTCCCTGCCCGAATCTCTGCGACACCGAAAGTCCGATCACCAAACCCAAGGATTAGGAATATTTAAGACCTTCCAGGTCTTGAAGACCTGGAAGGTCTTTATTTACCCGGAAGGTCTGACTGCCCCAGGAAGAGCACCGGCAGGCGGTGGGGGTTGAACATCAGCTGTTCGGTCCATTCGGCCAGGCTGAAGGCTGTCACATCGCCCCCGGGCAGGGTGGCGGCCATTACGAGATCGCAGGTGTGAGCCTGTGCGGCATTCATCACCTGTTTCGCCAAACCGGGACCTTCACCGCCCTGTACACGGGTAACCTCCACTTTCAACTTTTTCAGCAGGGTGTTGGTCTCATTCAGCAGGACCCGTTCGACGGCTTCCTGCTCTCCTGACGCTCCGCCCGGAACAAACAGGACAACCGACGGCCGGAAAAGGCGCGCAAGATCCTTCATCAGCCCGGCAACCACCATCGGCTCGAGTGCTACGGTGACGGGTAGCAGGATCCGGCGGTACCCTTCACTGAAAGGGCGGTCGTGCACCACGATGACCGGACAGGGAGCGTCGAGCACCATCCGCAAGGCATAACTTCCGTAAAGGTGTTGCAACCCTTTTTTCCCGTGGGTTCCGAGGATCATCAGGCGGGGTCGCAATCCTGCCGACACTTCGTTGACGACCCGGAAAAGGTTCCCTTCCCTGACCAGGGCTTCGATCCTGACCGGGCGATCTTTCCCGCAGCGGGTCAGGCATTCCTCCTGTTCCCTGCGGATCCGGCGGTTCGCCTCTGCCAGCCCGGGACCGTTTTCACCCCCGCCGAAAACGTGAAGGAGACACAGGTGGTGGTGCAGCCGGATGGCCAGTTCCAGTCCGTGGCCAACGGCATTCCCGGCAACCGGCGTAAAGTCGGTAGGGACAAGGATCCGCTGCATGTTACATTTCCGGTACGCCACCGACGCACATCACCGGAATGGCATATTCGTTGAGCAGGATGGTCTCTTTGTACACTTTCGACATGTAGTAGAATTCTTCGGAGGCGACCGACATCATCCAGATGGCGTCGACCTCTGCCGAGTGTGCATACCGGACGGTTTGGCGGGCAAATCCGTGGGAGGAATCTTCCTGGTCCTCCCGGATCCTCACCAGCCGGATCCCGTTTTCCTCGAATACACGTGTTGCTTCCCGTATATTTTCATGCATGGCTTCGGGCCATTCGAACCCAGGCTTGTGGATGGAATAGAAGTACACCTCCATCCCGGGGCACAGAGCGGCGAACAGGACCGCCGACTCCACCATGCTGCCGAAGCCTTCGTGGCTTCCGACGGGGATCAGGATTTTCCGGAATGGGCTGATGACCGGGGAGTTTTCCTGGACCACGAGTACCGGTACGGGGATCCTGGCCACCAGTTTCGCAATGTCGGCGCCGAACCATTTCTGCCGGATGCCCTGGGCTCCGTGCGTGCCGATCACGGCCATGTCGAATTCCTCATCGGTGAGTGCTTCGGTAATTTTATCGAGTACCGGTCCGACGACCGTCACCCCGTGGCAGGGAATGCCGGAAGCCCGAGCAATTTCCTGAGCCTGGCCTTTCAATTTTGCGGTGATGTCCGGGGCAAGGTTGTCGAGGACATGGAGGAGTGTCAGGGAGGCACCCGACAGCCGGGCGAGCGCCAGTGCCTGTGAAATGGCCTGGCTGGCGGCCTGTGTAAAATCGGTGGGAACAAGAATTTTCTTCATGGGGATCCGGTTTGGGTTTTTTCGGGCTCTCTTATCAGGATTTCCCCGGTAATGCTGTACCCGGGAAGATCTTCAAAGGATGACCAGTTTATTTTTCAGGGCATAAATGACCAGGTTGATCACGTTGGCGGAGCCGGTTTTCTGGAGCAGTTTGTTGCGATAACCCTCTACGGTACGGACACTGAGGAAGAGCTTTTCGCCGATCTCGTTATTGGACATGCCCCGGCAGAGGCAGCGAAGCACTTCCATCTCTTTGCCGGTGATGGTGACTTTTTCGACGGCATCGATCTGGCGGATCTTTTTCACCAGCAAGGCCATGATCTCTTCGGAGTAATACTGCTGGCCTTCGGCGATCCGCCTGATGGCTTTTTCGAAATCGGGAAGGCCTGAGGTCTTGAGCAGGAACCCGGAGACTCCTTTTTCCACCATGGCATACACATATTCTTCTTCCCCGAACATGCTGATCACAAGGATCTTTAAATCCGGCACCATTTTCAGGGCCCGGTCGGCTGCTTCGAGTCCGTCCATCACGGGCATCTGGATGTCCATGAGGACAATGTCGGGAACGGTCTTCTTCAGTTTTTCGAGGAAAACGGCTCCGTTTTCGGCCTCTCCCACGAATTCCACGTCGTCCATTTCACCCAGGACGCGCTTCAGCCCTTCGCGGAACAGGGCATGATCTTCCACGATAAAGAT
>DAONFN010000024.1:0-15008 GCA_035403625.1 Bacteroidales bacterium | reverse complement strand
CGCTGCACCTCCTTTTCCTGGTCGCCACGGGTCGTTATCAGCTTGATCCCCTGCCCTACCTTCTGGGGGCCGATATCCTGAGCCTGGCGGGCCTGAGCCTGATCTTCACCGGAATATTCCGGAAACTGTTCCGGTCCCATCCCCTGCCCTGGATTGTGCTGGCCCTGACCCTCCCCGTTGCCATGGCATTTCTCCCACAACCCCGGCTGCCATTTGGCGCGATGGAGTACATCACCGCATTTCTCTGGAGTGCGCTTCCCTGGTCATTTTTCCCGGTCATCCCCTGGTATTCCTATGTGCTTACCGGATACATCTTCCGGATGTTGCTGGATCATCATCCGTTGCCCCCGGTGCGGTCATTCCGTTACAAGTACGTTCCCTTCATCCCCGTATGGGCCGGGCTCCTGATCACCCTGCCGTGGGCGGTACCAATCGCCGCTGACCTTGGAACGGCCACGGGATATTATCACCATGGTTTCCTATTTTTCTCCTGGACCCTCCTCTTCCTGGGTTCGTGGACCGCGGTGGTTCATGTTGCAGGATCACGCAGCGACCGAAATCCTTTGACGGCGTTCCTTCGATGGGCAGGACAGAACGTGACCGTTCTGTATGTCATCCAATGGTTGATCATCGTCAACCTCACGCCCCTTCTTTACCGGTCAACCGGGCTCACCATGCTGTCGGTCTGGTTTTTCGTTGTGACCATTCTCACAGCGCTCGGTGGGTGGATTTATAACCGGTTTCGTTTGGTTATTTCACGGAAATAGATACTTTTAGCCCACTGAAATCAGCAACCGGTATCCACCATGTCGCCAAAACCCAAAAAGTCCGAGAACGTCCGCACGATCCATGTGAAGAACATGACCTGCTCATGCTGTGTTCGTTTGCTGCGGCAGGAACTCGAGGTGGACGGCATCGATGTGAAGGAGGTGAAGATGGGGGCGATGACCCTGTCGATCGATCCCGGGAGGATCACCTGGAAGAGGATCGAGGAAATGGTGGAGAAGCTGGGCTTCGAGATCATCCGCGACAAGGAAGGGCAACTGGTGGAACAGATCAAACAGGCCATCATCGACCTGGTTCACAATACCACCTACAATGCCATGGTGCGAAATTCCGACTACCTGGTGGAACGGTTCGGCATGTCGTACCCGTACCTGTCCACCCTGTTTTCGCGGTATGAAAAGACCACTCTGGAGAAGTTCACCATCATGCTGAAGATCGAAAAAGTAAAGGAACTGATCGAATACGGCGAGCTGACCCTGAGTGAGATCGCGTACATGATGGGATACAGCAGCGTGCAGTACCTTTCCACACAGTTCAAGTCGGTTACCGGTGTGTCCGTAACCGAATACAAGGAAACACCTTCGGCCGGAAGAGACGGAATTGACCGGGTAGTTTCTTAAAATGTTGTACATCCTTTTCAAAATATCGTAACACCCCCGTGGTACTTTCGGATTAATATTGCAGCGTTAATCACCCGGAAAAAATAACCACCGGATTGTCCGGCATCCGTTTTCATTCATTTCGTTTTTGAAAACAGTGTCTCACGAATAAAACCAAATACCATGAAGCTTAGAAAAAATGTCGCCCTCAGCGAGTCGGGACTCCTCTTCAATCCCGTGTCGGGTGAATCCTTCACGGTGAATCCGATCGGTGTGGAGATCCTCACCATGATCCGTGACGGGAAAAGCAGGGAAGATATCCTCGACCACATCCTGGAAAAATATTCAACTGACCGTTCGACCGTAGAGAAGGACTACCACGATTTCGTCGGGTTACTGTTGCACAACAACCTTCTGGAGAGCCATGAAGAAGCCAACGCTTAATATCGCGGTCACCGGGCTCAATGCCATCGATAGTCCGGGCCCCGGGGTGTCGGTGATCCGGGCCCTGAAAGAGGCGGAGTCGTTTGACGTGGTTATCACCGGTCTCTCATACGAATCGCTCGAGCCCGGGATCTACATGCATGACCTGGTGCATAAAACCTATTCGATCCCATACCCGGCTGCCGGCATCGACAACCTGATGGCACGCCTGGAGTACATTCACGAACAGGAGCATCTCGACGTGATCATCCCGAACTTCGACGCCGAGCTCTACCCGTTCATCAAGCTGGAACCCCGGCTGAAAACGATGGGCATCCACATGTTCCTGCCCACTCTGGAGCAGTTCGAAGAGCGGCACAAGGTGAACCTGAACGATTTCGGAGAAAAATACAGCATCAACATCCCGAAATCAAAAGTGCTGTACGATCTGAACACCATCCACAGCCTCGTCTCAGAATTTTCGTTCCCGGTGCTGGTCAAAGGGAAATACTACGATGCCATGGTGGCATACAGCGTCGAGCAGGTAAAAAGCTGCTTTAACAAGATCAGCGCCAAATGGGGCCTTCCGATCATCATCCAGGAATTCATCCACGGCACCGAATTCAATGTGACCGGCCTTGGCGACGGGAAAGGCAATACCATCGCTGCGGTGCCGATGCGCAAGCAATATATCACCGACAAGGGAAAGGCGTGGGGAGGGATCTCGATTTCGGATGAAAAAATGCTGGAGATGACTCGGAAATTCCTCGCAAACACGAAATGGCGGGGCGGTTTCGAACTGGAACTGATGAAAAACAAAGACGGGCAACTTTACCTGCTTGAGATCAACCCGCGACTGCCTGCCTGGATTTACCTTGCAGTGGGAGTCGGTCAGAACATCCCGGAATCGCTGGTCAACCTGGCCCTCGGGAACCCGGTCACACCTTACGAATCTTACACCGTCGGGAAAATGTTCATCCGGTATTCGTGGGATATGATCGTCGACCGGGAGGAGTTTGAACAGATCTCGATGTACGGTGAACTGTAAGTGGAATGAAGGAATTAACAATTTGATTCAGATATGAGTAAGATGAGATATGAAAGACCGGTTCTGAAAAAGCTGGAGACCGGCATGCCGAACAAATTCGGTACACGCACGGATTACGAACCGGTGACCCACATCGACGGGGTGGCAGTGAAGGATCTGATCGGCACTTACGGGTCGCCCCTGTTTGTGTTGTCGGAGCAGACTATACGGACGACCCTGAAGAAGGCGAAGAAAGCGTTCGAAACCCGCTATCCGAAGGTGCAGTTCGCCTGGTCGTACAAGACCAATTACCTCAACGCGGTGTGCAGTATTTTCCACCAGGAGGGATCCTGGGCGGAGGTGGTGTCGGGCTTTGAATATGACAAGGCCATCGCCCTGGGCGTCGACGGCCGGAAGATCATCTTCAACGGGCCCGACAAGAGCGAAGCCGACCTGGTGAAGGCGATCGGCAATGATTCGTTGATCCACATCGACCACCTTGATGAGCTCTACACGATTATCGAGCTGGCGACCGACCTGAACAAACGCCCGCGGGTGGCTATCCGCGTCAACATGGACACGGGTGTGTACCCGATCTGGGACCGATTCGGTTTCAACTACGAGAATGGGCAGGCATGGGATGCCATCAACAAGATCATGCATTCGGGCAAGATGGACCTGGTAGGCCTTCATTGCCACATCGGCACCTTCATGCTTTCGCCCAACGCTTATGCGTTGGCAGCCGGGAAACTGACGGAACTGGCGCTTGCGCTGGAACAGAAATTCCACCATGAGATCCGGTATATCGACCTGGGCGGCGGCTTTGCCTCACGAAACACCCTGAAAGGGTCGTACCTGCCGGGGCATGACACCAACCCGGGCTTCAACGATTTCGCAGAGGCCATCTCCACCGCCCTGCTCAACAGCAATTTCCGCAAAGACAAGCTGCCGCTCCTGATCCTCGAAACCGGCCGCGCCCTCATTGACGAAGCAGGCTTCCTGCTCGGCACGGTGATCTCCAACAAGCGGTCGAGCACCGGTCGCCGCAACACCATCATCGACGCCGGCGTGAACATCCTCTTCACTTCGTTCTGGTACGACCACAAGATCACACCGGCGCAGGCCTTCACCCAATATTCGGAAGATACCTGCGTGTATGGTCCGCTCTGCATGAACATCGATGTGGTGCGCGAAAGCACGACGCTGCCTTTGCTGAACAAGGGCGATCACCTGGTGATCCACAATACGGGAGCCTACAACATGACGCAGTGGATGCAGTTCATCACCCTCCGGCCGAATGTCGTACTGATCGACACTGAGGGAAAAACGCATCTCATCCGTTCGCGCGAGTCCTTGGGCAACATGAACGACATGGAGCACGTACCCGAACATCTTTCCCGGGTCAAGAAACAAGACTAACTTATGAACCGACGCAAACTGATCGCCGAAATACCGGAGTTCCTGGAGGGCATCACCCACAGTTACACCCAGGTGTTCTTCTCGAATCACCCGGTATTCGCCCTGATCCTGATAGTCGTCTCGTTTTTCGACCTCAGTGCCGGGGTCAGCGGGGTGACGGCGGTGGCAGTATCGAACCTTTTCGCCCTGCTGATGGGACTCAACCGCGACAGCATCAAAAAGGGCCATTACGGGTTCAACAGTCTGCTGGTCGGCCTGGGGCTGGGGCTGTCGTACCAGTTGACACCGGAGTTCTTTATCGTCCTGATATTTTCTTCGCTTCTCACGCTGATCCTTACCCTCTGGTTCCAGGGGGTTTTCGGCAAATACGGGCTTCCTTTTCTAAGCATCTCCTTTCTTTTCGCCCTTTGGCTGGTCACCCTGGCGGCCCGCGACTTTACGGCCCTTCAACTCAGCGAGAACGACCTCTATCTGACCAACGACCTTTTCTCCATCGGAGGAGAGGGGATGGTGAAGACAAGCGAATGGATGAGCGCACTGGCGATTCCTGAGCCCTTGCAGATCTATTTCACCTCGCTCGGGGCCATCATTTTCCAGTACCATCTCTTTGCCGGGATCCTGGTCGCTCTCGGCCTCCTCATCTTTTCCCGCATCGCCTTCGTGCTGTCGCTGGTCGGATTCTTCACCGCCTATTTTTACTACCGGATCACCGGGACGAGTCTGCGTGAACTCGGTTACTCTTACATAGGGTTCAACTACATTCTGACAGCCATCGCCGTGGGCGGATATTTCATCATCCCTTCGCGATGGTCGTTTCTGGGGGTCATTCTCCTCACCCCGTTCATCTCGATCATCCTCATCAGCACCTCCAAGATCTTCGGGTTGTTGCAACTGTCGGTATTTTCGCTTCCTTTCAACACCGTAGTCATCCTTTTCCTTTATGCCCTGAAATTCCGCGAACGTCACGTTGACCGTCCCGAGCTGGTCATCTACCAGCAGGGCTCCCCGGAGCAGAACCTTTATGCGCAGGAGAACAGCCGTGTGCGGTTCGGAAATTCTCTTTACCTGCCCTTCATCCTGCCTTTCTGGGGTGAATGGACGGTGACCCAGGGTTACGACGGGGCATTTACACACCAGGGAGAATGGCGCCACGCCTGGGATTTCGAGGTGGCTGACGACGAAGGTACGCGTTACAGCGGCAGCGGCTCGCGGGTCGAGGATTTCTACGCATACAACCGGCCCGTGACGGCACCCGCTTACGGATGGGTGGAGGAGGTGGTGGATCATATCGGAGACAACCCTGTGGGTTCACTGAATATCGAGAACAACTGGGGAAACACGATCATCCTCCGCCATACCGATCATCTCTATTCCAAGCTCTGTCACCTGAAACAGGGCAGTATCAAAGTCCATCCTGGCGAAACGGTGATCAGGGGACAGGTACTGGCCAGTTGCGGGAATTCGGGGCGTTCGGCAGTTCCCCATCTCCATTTCCAGATCCAGTCGACCCCGTACATCGGGTCGAAAACCCTGGAATATCCGATCAGCCATTACATCGAACACCGGAAAGGCGCCTATGAGCTCTTCTCTTATTCAAAACCGGCCAATGGCACAATCCTGTCGAACATTGAAAAAAATGCATCACTCGAGCAAGCGTTCCATTTCATCCCGGGAAGGAAAATTACCCTGGAAGCGACTGCATCCGACGGATCGGTAACAAAACACACCTGGGAGGTCAGGATCGATGCGCTGAACTATACCTCGCTCTATTGCGAAGCGACCCACTCGGAAGCCTGGTTCCGGAACGACGGGGAGATCCACTACTTCACCCATTTCAGCGGCGACCGCAACTCCCTGCTTTTCCGTTTTTATCTGGCTGCCTACAAAGTGATGCTGGGATACTATCCGGGGTTGCTGGTGCGCGATGCATTCCCTGCCAACACCTTCGGGGGAAGGATCGCCGGTGTGTTGCAGGATTTCGTCGCTCCGTTCCATCTTTTTTCACGCTCCGAATATCACCTTCGGTACCTGGCCATGGATGATGCCCTGATGCAGTCGGATATCAGTCTCCGGGCCACTGTTTCGGTATTTCTCGGGCGGCGCGAAGTAAAGAAAATAACCTGCGACCTGTTCATCGGCCCCTCGGGGATGAAGCGATTCGTCCTGCATGAGAAAGAGACCGTCACCGAAGTAACGCTGAAGCACGAGCCATGAAAAATTATAGATTCACCATCCTTTTAACCGTCTGCCTGGCAGCTGTCAGCCATCCGTTGTTGGCCCAGGACTACCGGCCGATGGATTCGCTTACGTACAGGCTGTACCTGGAGAAGAAATGGGACAGCCTGGCCACCATGGGGCAGGAGGCCCTCGACCGGGGATTCGATTACTACTATCTCCGGGCCCGGATGGGGATCGCATTTTTTGAAAAGAGGCAGTACATCCGGGCCATTGCCCACCTGGAGAAGGCGCGGAGGTTCAACTCGGGCGACCCGCTGCTGACTGAGTACCTATACTATGCCCTGCTGTGGTCGAACCGGAAGGAGGATGCCCTGGCGCTCCGCTCTTCGCTCACCGAAGAGACCCGTAAACGTACGACCGCCGATGCCGGGTTCCTTCAGGAAGCCGGGGTGGAAGGAGGATACACCTTCAGCAGCGACCGCCGGGCAAAGAACCTGGGAAAACTGGCCGGAAACGACGGCTACTACGGCGAGCAGGACCTTTACGGCAACAACCTGTATGCGGGCGCAGGGCTGAAGCTTCGTGTCGCCCGGCATGTGGGACTGAACCTGTCATACAGCCACCTTCAGTTCTATAAAACCAAGTACTTCCGGTATGGAAGATATGAGGATGTGTTTGAAGGCACGACCGATACAACCTGGGGAAAAATCTACCATTACTCTTTCCCGTTTACGAGCAGTAACCTGAAAGTGCCTTATACCGTGCGGCAGCATGATATCTTCGCGGGAATGTCGTTTTACCTGCCCGGACAATTCACCCTGACGCCGGTCTTTCATGTCATCCGGGTGGCACACTCGCTTACAGTCGCACGGATGACCAGCCACACGGTGATGGACACCTCCTACTATACCTCTCAGAACGACAGCACCTATTTCTTCCCGTTCAACCGCGTGGCCTACGAATTTCCGCGAACCGATACTTCCTTCTACAATTACCTCGCGGGGGTGAATCTGAATAAAAACCTGGGGCTGTTTTCGGTCGGAGTCTCGGGAACCTGGTCAAACCTGAACGGAGTGGATCGCGTCCAGGCCGGGGTTTCGGCGACCTGGTTCCCCCTTGGAAATCTTGACCTGTACGGCACCATCACCCTGTCGGGACTGTTCGGGAAGGACGACCACCGTTTCCTGCCGGGGCTTTCGGGCGGTGCGAAGGTGGCTCCCTGGCTCTGGGTGGAAGGCAATTTCTTTTACGGTGATTACACCAATGCCAGCCTTTACCAGGGAAGCGTGGTGTACAACAGTACCGATAAGCAGAAATACCAGGCGGGGGCCACCCTCATATTCGTCACGAAGAAGCACCTGGGATTTTCGCTGTACTACCGCTATTTCAGTAAAGAGAGCCGGCAGTTTTTCTACGATGGAGCGAGCGGCAGGATGACATCGGCAGACAAACCTTACCAAACCCACACCCTTATCGGAGGAATCACATGGAAACTTTAGCGGGCGCGATCGCCGGTTTACGGATGAGGATGTTCCGGCTGCTTATGCCCGGAATGATGGCAGTATTGATCCTGCTTTCGGGGTCCCTGTTTGCGCAGAATTACCCGGTCATGCAGGAGGCCTTTGCCCGGAGTTATGAGCTGGAGAAGGCGAAAAAGTATGCCGAAGCGGTGACGGTGATAAAAAAAGTGTTCCGGGAAGATTCCTACGAGGCAAACCTCCGGCTGGGATGGATCAGCTACGAGGCGGGGAACCACTCCGAATCGGCCGCCTGTTACCTGCGCGCCATCAAACTGAGGCCCTACGCCATCGAAGCGAAATTCGGGTATGTGCATCCGCTGGGGGCCCTGGGGAACTGGGACCAGGTGATCAGGCAGTACAATGACATCCTTTCCATTTCTCCGCACAACACTTATGCAAACTACTACCTCGGGCAGATCTACTACGTGCGCAAGGATTACCTGAAAGCCCTGAAATACCTGGAAAAAGTCGTGAACCTCTATCCCATGGATTACGATGCGCTGGTGCTGTACGCCTGGATCAACCTGCGGATGGGAAAAATGCGGGAAGCCCAGGTGCTCTTCAACAAAGTGCTGCTGATCCGCCCGAAAGACCCTTCGGCCCTCGAAGGACTTTCGATGATCAAATAAGGGATCGACTGCTAGGGCATCCCCTTCCATAAACCGCCGTGAAATTCACCTGCTCATCACCCAAAAACCGGATTGGACGCGATCGGGAGTAAGCCTAACAAGTGATAAAAAAACACTTGACAATCCTTTAAAAAAGCCTTACCTTTGCCACCCTTTTTAAGGCAGTCATCCAATGAAGTTATCCCAGTTCCGCTTCCACCTTCCTCCCGAACTCATTGCCGACCACCCACCCCGGCACCGCGATGAGGTTCCCATGCTCGTCGTCAACCGTAAAACCCAGGCGATCGATCACGTCCATTTCAAAGATATTCTGACCTATTTCGGTGACGGAGACGTGTTCATCATCAACAACACGAAAGTGTTCCCGGCCCGTCTCTACGGCGAAAAAGAGAAGACCGGCGCCAAGATCGAAGTGTTTCTCCTGCGTGAGCTGAACCGCGAATCACGCTTATGGGATGTATTGGTCGACCCGGCCCGCAAGATCCGCATCGGCAACAAGCTCTATTTCGGCGACGACGATGCCCTGGTGGCGGAAGTGATCGACAACACCACCTCCCGCGGACGTACCATCCGCTTCCTGTTCGACGGCCCTTATGAAGAGTTCAAGAAAACCATCCAGCGGCTGGGCGAAACGCCGCTGCCCAAGATCCACAACCGCCAGGTGACCCAGGAGGACGAAGAGCGCTACCAGACCATCTTCGCCAAACATGAAGGAGCCGTTGCCGCACCCACCGCCGGCATGCACTTCACCCGCGAGATCATCAAACGACTGGAACTCCAGGGGGTGTCGTTCGCCGAGATCACGCTGCACCTCGGGCTGGGCAACTTCCGCACCATCGATGTGGAAGACCTTACCAAGCACAAGATGGACTCGGAAGAGATGATCATCGAACCCGAAGCCGCCGAACTGGTAAACCATTCCATCGTCAACAAAAAACGCGTGGTCGCCGTTGGCACCACCACGATGAAAGCCATCGAATCGTCGGTGACGGTTTCAGGACAGCTAAAACCCTACCGGGGATGGACCAACAAGTTCATCTTCCCGCCCTACGATTTCAGCATTGCCAACGCGATGGTCACCAACCTGCATTTGCCGCAATCGCCTATGATGATGATGGTGGCCGCCTTTACCGGTTACGACCTGCTGATGAAAGCCTATGAGGTTGCCGTGGAGAAGAAATATAAGTTCTTCACCTACGGCTCGCCCATGCTGATCATTTGAAAAAAACCGCGATTATCGTTGCCGGCGGTTCCGGCACCCGGATGGGGACAGAGATCCCCAAGCAATTCCTTTTACTGGGAGGCAAGCCGGTGCTCATGCACAGCATGGGAGCCTTCGAACGCGCCTTTCCCGGCATCGGGCAGATCGTGGTACTGCCGGCGGGACTTTTCGACGAATGGCGAAACCTGTGCAAGATACATGGTTTTACACTTTCGCACCGCCTGGCCGAAGGCGGAGAAACCCGTTTCCATTCGGTGAAAAACGCCCTGGCTACGACCAGCGATGAGGGACTGATCGCCATCCACGATGCAGCCCGTCCGCTGGTCGGCGAAACCCTGATCCGGAAGGCCTTTGACCACGCAGAGAGATTCGGTAATGCCATCCCGGCGGTGACGCTCAGCGAATCGGTGCGTCTCCTTTCGGAAAACGGAAGCCGGGCCGTGAACCGGCACGATTACCGCACGGTACAGACGCCCCAGGTGTTCCGCTCCGAGACCATCCGCCGGGCCTACCGGCAGGAATACCGCGACACCTTCACCGATTGCGCCTCCGTGGCGGAAAGCGCCGGGATTTCCATCCATCTCATCGACGGCGACCCAGTCAACCTGAAAATCACCTTCCCTCACGAAATAGCGCTGGCCGAAGCCCTTCTTCCCTTCCAGCGGTAAGGAAGGAACGGTCCCAGGACCCCCGCCAGCGAAACATACACGACCTGGAACAACTGGGCCATCAGGAAATCGCCGGCCGGCAAAGGCTTGCCGAAAAAGTGCGCCATGGGAATCACAACGGCCCGGTCGGCGGCCATCTTCACCATGAAAAGAAGCCAGGAAACGATCCATCCTCCCGGACTGCCGAACCCGGAGATCATCCCGGCCAGCAGGGCCAGGTGTGCCAGCCAGGTCACCAGTCCCGTGACGATCACAGTTCCGTCGCGGTAACGGCGGCTCTTCGACACCCACCGGATGCGCTGGTGGAAGAAATCCGGCCATCGCGCCGCGGGCGCAGTGGTCACGGTGGCGGCAGGATCGGCGCGAAAGACCACCGGCCGGCCGCCGCTGTTCTTTTTCACCCACATCATCAGGAACTGGTCGTCGCCTGAGGGCAGCCCCATATCATCGCGCCGGCTCGCCGCTTCCAGCCAGGTATCGCGCCGGCAGGCAAGGTTGGCTCCGTTGCCCATGACCGGGAATCCCAGGAAAGCGCTCCCGGCCGTCACCCCCATCAGTCCGAGGAATTCAAGCTCCTGGATCCGCTGCAGCCGGTTCCCCCCGCCGGCATAGCACACGGGGCCAAGCACCAGGTGCGTTCCGGGGTTGCCGAACGCAGCGGTCATCGAAGCGATCCAGCCCGGCCCGTGAAGGGAATCGGCATCGGTGAACAGCAGGAGGCTTCCCGTGGCACGTTCCACCGCCCGGGTGATGGCCGCCTTCTTGCCGGTAACCGTGTCGGCCGGCGTGGGGCGCACCAGGGTGAGCGGAAAGGAAGGGTGCGCGGCGATGAATTCAATCACGCGGCCGGCGGTGCGGTCAGCCGAGTGATCGTCGCTGATGATCACTTCCATCATCCCGGCAATACCCTCCTGGCAATGGAGGCTATTGAGCAACGCAGGGATGTTATGTTCCTCGTTCCGCGCGGCAACGATGACCGAAACGGAAAGGGGTTGCCGGTCGGGCGCTACGGGTTTCTCCTTCAGCAGTTTTTTCAATCCGCCGAGAAAGAACGTCACCAGCGCCAGGTAAACCGACACAATAACGGCTGTCGCCACGATCAGCACATAGGGAAGCTCCATCACAGGTCGGTTTTACGAACGAACTGCAACCGGAAAACCAGCAGACTGCCGGCCAGCGCGGGAATGACCAGGTTGATGACCCACAGCGCCGCCGACGCCATGAAAACGGCAAAGCCCGTATCCGTGGCTCCGGGAGACCCCATCCCGAGCCCGAAGATATACATGGCCACTGAGCCGCGTACCCCCAGCTCGGTGATGGCCACTGTAGGCAGGATCGTCATGATGAGATACACCAGGGCAATGAGGGTCAGGGCCTGGAAATACGGGATTTTCACCCCAAAAAGCAGGAGGAGCATGTAAAACTGGGTGGAGAATACAAGGTAACGGGCGAAGCTCAGCAGGACCACCCCGGCGAGTTCCCGGCTGCGGAAGAGACCGAAAACCCGGAAAAATTTTCGGAACCGCTTCAGGATGGGGAGTTGCAACCGGTCGCGCAGGGAGACCAGCAAGGGGATCCGGAAGTAGAGTGCCAGCAGCATCAGGTCAAGCATGATGATCAGCGCTGTGAGACCGAAGTAGAAATACCCGTGGCCAAACAGACTGTCACCCGCATGCCGGGGGACAAAGACGAGGAATGCCGCGGAACCTGCCAGGAGGGTGACCAGGAGCTGACTCATGCTTCCGACCACTGTGATCAGGATCCCTTCGATGCGGCTGGCGGTGTTGAGGATAAAGACCCGGCCGAAGTACTCCCCTACCCGGTTCGGGGTGAACGAGCTGATGCTGATGCCGGTCAGCACGGCCTGGAACGACTTCAGGAACCCGGTATCCTCCACCTTGCGGATGAGGAACCGCCATTTGATGGCTTCGATCCCCCAGTTGCCCGGCATCAGCAGGAATACAAGTACCAGGCCGGTGAGGAATTCGGGGTGTTGGATATCTTTTTCGAGGATGGCGGCGAGGGAGGCCAGGTCGTTTTTCATCAGCACCTGGCGGAAAATGAAGACGCAGGCGGCGATGAAGATGGCCAGCCGGATCAGCCTGTTCAGGATTTTCCGTACTTTTGATCGGTTCTTAGGGTTAATCCGCTTCATGATCTCCGAACGCATCATCCTTGGCATTGACCCCGGTACGACCATCATGGGTTACGGCATCATCCGGGTGACCGGGAACCGCCTCTCGATGCTCGCCCTGGGGACGCTAAAATTAAACAAATACGACGACCACGCCCTGCGCCTCAAGATAATATTTGAGCGTACCGTCGGCCTGATCGATGAGTACCATCCTGACGAGTTGTCGATCGAGGCGCCCTTTTTCGGGAAGAACGTGCAGTCGATGCTCAAGCTGGGCCGCGCCCAGGGGGTCGCCATCGCCGCTGCGCTGTCGCGTTCAATCCCCATCACCGAATATTCGCCCCGCAAGATCAAGCAGTCGATCACCGGCAAAGGATCGGCTTCGAAGGAGCAGGTGGCGGCGATGCTGGCACGCCTGCTGCAGTTTGCCGACACCCCCGAATCGCTCGATGCCACCGATGCGCTCGCGGCGGCCGTATGCCATTATTTTCAGAAGGAGAAGCCCGATACCGGGAAAAAGTTCTCCGGCTGGAAGAGTTTCGTCAATGCCAATCCCGGGCGGGTGGAGAGGAAGGAGTAGATGAAATTTACACAGGCGAAAAAAGCAGTACTCCTTGTGTTAGCCGGTTTTGCGGCTTACTATTTTCTTTTTTCGTATTTCAGGCAGATCAAAGCCGGGCTCGACCACATAACCGGTCAAGGTCTGATCAGTTATATTTTGACGTATGTGCTGGTGGGAATTCCAATTTTCATCGGAACCCATTTCATCGAAAAAACCGTCAGTGTTGGTAAAAGTCTGGGACTTTCTTCCAATATATTAGCTGCCATATGGGTAAGTCTCCTGTTCACCATTCCGATGTTTATCGGAGGCTGGATATTTTTCAAATTCAACACAAAGATTGATCTTGAAAACCTGGTTGCAGGAACCATCGTGGCTGGTTTTATGGAGGAACTGTATTTCAGGGGATTTCTGTTCGGACAATTGTTCAGAAATACAAAATTCGGCTTCATACCTTCCATCCTGTTGGGCGCGTTTATTTTTGCGGCCGGACACTTATATCAAAGTCAACAGGCCGGCGAGTTAGCGGGAATCTTTATCATTACATTTTCAGGGGCTGTTTTCTTTGCCTGGCTGTATGTCGAATGGAATTATAATTTATGGGTTCCCATTCTGACCCACTCTTTGATGAATCTTTCGTGGGATCTGTTCGATGTTGACACTTCCGCTTTAGGCGATTTGAAAGCCAATATTTTCAGAGGAATGGTTATCCTGATCGCCATCATTTTTACGATTTCATATAAGAGAAAACGGCATGAAAAGCTGATAATCAACCGAAAAAACCTACTGATCAGCACGAGAAACGGCGTTAAGATTCAACAAACATAGTTTTAAACAGCCCTTTTCAGTCAACCGATGGGTCGAAAACTCCGAACGTTGAAAGCACAGGCCCGAGCGGTCATACCTGCCGGAAAGCCCTCCGGCTTCCGGGCCCGGAAATCAGTCGGATTATGGAAATAACCGTACATCATTCGATTGCGGACCTGTATGAAACGCTGGGGCTGCAGGTGGAACAGGATACTGAATTCGTCATTCTGAGCATCCCCGCCATTCATCCCCGCATTCCGTTCCAATCGCCTGTGTTGAGGGCCGATTACTTCTCATTCATTTTAACGATCGATGGTTCGGGTGTTTACTGTCTTGATGACAACCGTTTCCCGTTCGGCTCCGGCACGTTTTTCTTCACGAATCCGGGTCACATTAAATCGTATGAGTTGCACCGCTCACAGGAAGCGTTTATCATCACACTGACAGAAAACTTCCTGCGGGAATACGTGCGATCGGATATCTATGCCGGATTCCCGTTCCTGCTGGCCGAAATCGCACCGCCCGTAACCCTGTCACCCGGCGATTTATTTGATTTTACCACGCTTTACAGGCAAATGACCGGCGAATCGGGCAGGGACTCCTTTTACAAGAACAAGATACTGGGCAGCCTGTTTTCGGTGCTTCTGTTCAAAGTGAAGGAAAAATTCTGGTCCGACTATGATCCGAAGGAAGAGGGGAACAGGGATTCACGGATCGTAAGGTCGTTCAAGGAGTTGCTGGAAAAGGAATTCCGGAAGGTCATGACGGGCGGGCCAGACGGCGACAGGCTCCAGGCACAGGATTTTGCCGAACGACTGAGCCTGCATCCCAACTATCTGAACGCGGTGATTAAAAGCAAGACGGGCCGGACGGTGAATGAATGGATCTCAAGGCGCACTCTTTCTGCAGCTAAATCTTTGTTACTGGGTACACCCTGTTCGTCGAAACAGATCGCGTATATGCTGGGGTTCAGCGAACCCACCCATTTCAGCCGTTTCTTCAGGAAACACACCTGCCTGTCGCCGGGCATATTCCGA
>DAONFN010000023.1:0-15133 GCA_035403625.1 Bacteroidales bacterium | reverse complement strand
GGCGCCCAGGCTGCGCTGCACATCCACCGCCTTTTCGGGGGTGAAGACATGCTTTGAACCGTCGATGTGCGACTGGAATACCACCCCGTCGTCGGTGAACTTGCGGATGTCGCCCAGCGAATAGATCTGGTAGCCGCCGCTGTCGGTGAGGATCGGCCGGTCCCACCCGTTGAAACGGTGCAGTCCGCCGGCAGCCGCCACCGTTTCAGTGCCGGGCCGGAGGTAGAGGTGGTAGGTGTTGGAGAGCATGATCTGCGCTCCGACCTCATCGCGGAGGTCTTTCACATGCATCGCCTTGATGGTGCCTGCGGTGCCGACCGGCATGAAGAAGGGCGAATCGATGGTCCCGTGATCGGTAATCAGCTTCCCTGCACGGGCGCCTGAGCCCGCATCACGGTGGGAGATCTCGAATTTCACTGCGTCTTGATAGGGTTGAAGGCGCAAAGGTAAGGCTTCTTTTCCACCTCCCGTTTATTTTATTCACAATCGCGGTTTTTGTAAGAAGAGAATTGATAATTTTGCCGTTAAATCACCCTGTTTGTGAATGATTGATTTCCTGTTCAATACTCAACCACTACCCCTAATATTGCTCGGCATTTTCGCCCTGGCCTTCCTGGTCCAGGTCCTCTTTTACTGGGTGGTGTTCTACCGCCTGGCCCGCCACCGGCCGGCCGGAACGGAAGGAAAGCTCCCCGGGGTGTCGGTGGTGATCTGTGCCCATAACGAATTCCACCACCTGCAGGAGACGCTGCCGGCGATCCTGGCCCAGGACTACCCCGAATTCGAGGTGTTGGTGGTGGACCATTCCTCCGACGACGACACACCCTTTCTCCTGGCCAGGCTGGAGGAGGAATATCCACACCTGAGCACGCTGACGATCAAGGAGGACCTGAACTTCTTCCAGGGCAAGAAATTCCCCCTCTCGATCGGGATCCGTTCGGCCAAACACCCGCTGGTGCTGCTGACCGACGCCGACTGCCGTCCCGCTTCGAAGGACTGGATCCGCCACATGGCTTCGGGATACCGGCCCGGCAAGGAGATCGTGCTGGGCTTCAGCCCTTACACGCGCTTCAAAGGGTTCCTGAACCGGCTGATCCGGTTCGACACGGCCCACATCGGCCTTCAGTATCTTTCTTACGCCCTGGCGGGAATGCCCTACATGGGGGTAGGGCGGAACCTCTCGTACCGGAAGAAGATCTTTTACGAAAACCAGGGTTTCATCTCGCATTACCGGATCCGGTCGGGCGACGACGACCTCTTCATCAACCGGGTGGCGCGGCGCTCGAATACCGCCATCATGGTGAACCCGGGGAGTTTCACCTTCTCCGATCCCAAACGGACGTTCGGAACCTGGATCACCCAGAAACGGCGGCACCTTTCCACCGGGCACCTTTACAGGTTCAAACACAAATTCATGCTGGGGCTGTACTCCTCGAGCATGGTTGTCTTTTATGTGCTTCTGGTTCTGCTTCCCGCTCTTAACTGGTCGCCTGTTCCGGTTGCGACCCTGTTTATCCTCCGGTTGCTCTCGCAGTACATCGTCTTTTCCGGCACCTTCCGGAAGCTGGAAAGCAGCGACCTGGTGCCCCTCGTCCCGGTATTTGAGCTGTCGCTGATGATGGTGAATGCCGGCGTTGCACTCGCCAACCTGATCCAAAAGCCGACACGATGGAAATAGCCCTGCATCTCACCGAGAAAGCGCAGCGCGACTTCAGGCTGGTGCAGGCGGCCCGCGATCGAGGCGATCAGCTCGCATATGCCGAATTGCTGAACAAATACCGCGATTCGCTCTATTTCATGATGCTGAAGATGACCAGCAATCCCACCGATGCGGAAGACCTCACCATCGAGGCCTTTGGTAAGGCATTCAAGAACATCTCGCAGTACACGCCCGATTACGCCTTCAGCACCTGGCTGTTCCGGATTGCAGCCAACAACTGCATCGATTTTCTTCGCAAGAGCAACCGCATTCCGTTTGCTGATACTTACTTCGACGACGACGAAGAGGCCACCGACCTGCCGCGCAACATCGCTTCTACGGCGCCCGATCCCGAGGAACGGGTGATCGAGAAGCAAAAGATCGTCCTGATGCATGAGGTGGTGGAGAAGCTCAAACCTCACTACCGGACAATGATCGAACTGCGGTATTTCAAAGAGTGGTCGTACGAGGAGATCGCCGACGAGCTGGATTTGCCCCTGGGCACGGTAAAAGCACAGCTCTTCCGGGCGAGGGAGTTTCTGTACCAGATTCTGAAGCCGGTGGAGGAGAGGATATAGAGGGTGACGGGTGACGAGTGACAAGTGATGAGTGAAGGGTGAAGGGTGATGAGTGAAGGGTTCTTGTAAATAAAATGAGCATTATGGAGTTTAGGGATAGTATTTTACAGGGGATCCCGGCGGTGTTGCCGGAGCCGCAGCCATGGGATGAAAAGGTCAATCATGCTCCGGTGCGGAAGGACATTCTTTCGCCGAAGGAGAAAGAACTGGCGCTGCGCAATGCCCTGCGGTATTTCGATCCGGTCCATCACCCGGTCCTGGCGCCGGAATTCGCCGGCGAACTGAAACGGTTCGGCCGCATCTATATGCACCGGTTCCGGCCGGCCTATGCCATGTACGCCCGTCCGATCGACATGTACCCCTGCCGTTCGAAGCAGGCGGCCGCGATCATGCTGATGATCCAGAACAACCTTGACCCGGCCGTGGCGCAGCATCCCCACGAACTCATCACCTACGGAGGAAACGGGGCCGTATTCCAGAACTGGGCGCAGTACCTGCTCACCATGAAATATCTCGCCACCATGACCGACGAGCAGACCCTCGTGATGTATTCGGGACACCCGATGGGGTTGTTCCCGTCGCACAAAGAGGCCCCGCGCGTGGTGGTGACCAACGGGATGATGATCCCCAATTATTCCGGTCCCGACACCTGGGAACGGTTCAACGCGCTGGGAGTGACGCAGTATGGCCAGATGACAGCCGGATCGTATATGTACATCGGCCCCCAGGGCATTGTTCACGGTACGACCATCACCATTCTCAATGCAGCCCGCAAAGTTACGGCCGATTCGATCGGTGGGACCGTCTTCGTCTCTTCCGGGTTGGGAGGGATGTCGGGGGCACAGGCCAAGGCGGCGGTCATTGCAGGTGCGGTGGCGGTGGTGGCCGAGATCAATCCCAAGGTGGTCAGGAAACGTCATGAGCAGGGATGGGTCGATGAGGTATATACCGACCTTGACGAACTGGTAAAGAGAATGATGCATGCGGTATGCAACCGGGAGCCCGTCTCCCTGGCCTACCAGGGCAACGTGGTCGACCTGTGGGAATATTTCGCCGAAAACCGCCTGCAGATCGAACTGGGTTCCGACCAGACCTCCCTGCACAACCCGTGGGCCGGAGGTTACTATCCGGCCGGTCTCACCCTCGAAGAGTCGAATGAGATGATGGTGAAGGATCCGGCGAATTTCAGGAAAGCCGTGCAGGCTTCGCTGCGGCGCCAGGCCGACGCCATCAATGCGATGACGGCCAACGGCATGTATTTCTGGGACTACGGCAACGCTTTCCTGCTGGAGGCTTCGCGTGCCGGGGCCGCTGTGGTCAACCCCGACGGCACGTTCCGTTATCCATCGTACGTGCAGGACATTATGGGGCCGCTCTTTTTCGATTACGGTTTCGGTCCTTTCCGCTGGGTATGCACCTCGGGCAAGCCCGAAGATCTGGAAGTCACCGACGGGATCGCAGTGCGTGTGCTCGAAGAGATCGCAGCTTCAGCGCCGAAGGAGATCGAGATGCAGATGCGCGATAACATCCACTGGATCCGCGAAGCAGGAAAGAATAAGCTGGTGGTGGGCTCCCAGGCCCGCATCCTCTATGCCGACTGCGAGGGCCGGACCCGCATTGCACGGGCCTTCAACGAGGCCATCGGGAAAGGAGAGATCTCCGGCCCGGTGGTGCTTGGACGTGACCATCACGACGTATCCGGCACCGATTCGCCGTACCGCGAAACTTCGAACATCTACGACGGGTCGAGCTATACGGCCGATATGGCGGTGCAGAATGTGATCGGTGACGGGTTCCGCGGTGCGACATGGGTTTCGATCCACAACGGAGGCGGCGTTGGCTGGGGCGAGGTGATCAACGGCGGTTTCGGGATGCTGCTCGATGGCACGCCGGAGGCCAATCGCCGGCTGTCCCTGATGCTTCACTGGGATGTGAACAATGGAATCGCCCGCCGGGCCTGGGCCCGCAACGATGAAGCCATTTTCGCTATCCAGCGGGCCATGGAGGCGGAGCCACGGCTGCAGGTCACCTTACCGAATCTTGTCGATGGAAAACTGACCGGCGACTTGTTTTATACCGAATCTTAACGGGTTTGCAAATTCTTGCAAACCTCATCAGCCGAAGATTATCTTCAGAAGCGACTTGCTGATCAGAAGTTCTTTTCCTTCAGCACCATTACGCCGATATCGGTAGGACTGACCGGGTTGGCCACTTCATAACGGACGATGCCGGCCCGGTTGTTGATCCAGAACCAGGAAGTACGGATGTTCTTCACGTTGCTGCGGTACACGGGTTCGGTGATCTCAAATTTGGCGCAGGTGAAGGTTCCTGCCGGCGTGACCACAATTGCGGCCGTATCCACTTTCTTCACTGTGACCGTATCGGGGGCGAGGTAGGAGTGATAGGTCACCCCGAATTTGGCGCTGATCGGGAAGGAAACCGGCTTGTCAGCCACAGAGGAATCGAGCTGGATGGTGAACATCGCGGGTGTAACGGTCCACTTAATGGCGGACATCCCCGTCCAGTTGCAGGTCTGTACATTCATGCCGGCAAAGTAGTAATCCATTCCACCGGAGAGGATTGTTTTTTCCAGCGTACAACTGTCTGCATCGTCGAGGGTGATCTTGTACCCCCACTTCCGGTTGTTGCCGCCGAAGTTGTAATAACGGATCGAATCGGTCTGTACCTGGCGTGTGTTGAGGGTGCCTGTCCAGTTCACGAATTCGCCTCCGATATCACCGCATTCGTTGCCGGTGAGCCGGATATCGATCTTCCCTTCTGCGGAAAACACCGCAAACCCCGACAGGCTCCAGCGTTGACAGAATGGATTCTCGGGATCGTTGTTCTCCACGTTGAAATAGAAGGTCCCGTCGACAAACTGGAATTCGTGGAAGACGCGGGTTTCCTTCATGAAGAAGATGCCCGACAGGGTACTGCCTCCCGGGTCGGAATAGATGACAACGGTGCCTGACTCTTTGAGCAGTTTATTTTCTTTAAAAGTCGTGATGCTGCCTTCCCAGGTCCCGATGAAATCCTGCAGAGTTTTTGAGGCGGGATCGAACCCTTTTTTCTTGCAACCGGCGAACGGAATCAGCATCAGCAGGCCGATGGCGATGAGGAAATACTTTTTCATGGATGTATAACGGTACTTATTCGTATAACGTATATTCGTATTTAAGAACGTAGTGGCGGCTCAAACGCCGTCCCTGCCCGTCGATGAACACCTCGACCTCCCCTGTACGGCCGTCGGGGTTGTAGGTTCTCCTGACCGACATCACGACGTTGCCTTCTTCGTCGAGATCTTCTTCCAGCACCGGCTGACCCTGGTCATTGTGGGCTACCCTTGTTCCGGCAGGTTTCAACGGGCTGAGGTCAGGCTCTTCCAGCGGATCGCCTTCGCTGTCGGTGACCTCATGGGCCACCAGTACGTCGTTGTTCCACTCCATGGTCTCCACCTGCTCAACCTCTCCGTCATCGCCGGTGGTGACAATCCGGGTGAGCCGCCCCTGGTCGTCGTATTCGTAAACACTGGTATCGACAGATCCGTCGAGGTAGCGTTTCAGGGTTTTTGCCATCCTTCCCTGCTCATCCCAGAGATGGTCTTTCTCTTCCGCCACCTCGTTCTCATCCGGCGAATAGGTTTCGTGCACCAGCCGGCCTGCGTCATCGTACCCGAATTCGGTCATCTCCTCGAACTGCCCTTCCCGGTTGTACCGGATCTCTTTCAGGAGCCTTCCTTCTGCGTCGAATTCGCTGTACTGGTTGCGGTGGCCGCGGATGTCGATCTCTTCGTCGTTTACATTGCGGATGATATAATCGTACTGGGTAATGGTAACTGAACGGGGATGCTTTTCCATATGGGGTGGCTGGCAGACAATCGTTAACAAAGTAAATGAAAAAAACGGTTGGATTCAACGTGGAAACTATATTTAACAGGAATGATATCTTTTTTCAGACATCATTGCTTTTTCCCGTTTGAAGTAGTACATTTGATTTGCCATAATTCCAGGGAATCTCAAACAAGGGAAAGCCATGAAAACCAAAGCTGTTTTCCTGATAATCGCTGCAACGATGACGCTGAGCGCCTGCAACCACAAATCAAAAATCGCCTACCCGGTTGCCCGGCAGGTCGATACGGTCGATAATTATTTCGGGACGCGGATTGCCGATCCCTACCGCTGGCTGGAGAACGACACTTCAGCCGAAACCGCCGAATGGGTCAAGGCGGAGAATGCCGTGACCGAAACGTACCTCAGCCAGATCCCTTACCGGGATAAGATCCGCGAGCGGTTGACGAAAATATGGAACTACCCCCGCTTCGGAGTGCCGTTCCGGGAAGGTCCCTACTATTTTTTCTTCAAGAACGACGGCCTGCAGAATCAATCGGTACTCTATGTCAGGAAAGGGCTCGATGGTGAGCCGCGCCTGCTGCTCGATCCGAACAAACTATCCGACGACGGTACGATCGCGCTGGCGGGCACGGATGTGTCGCATGATGGGAAATACCTTGCGTACAGCATTGCCCGCAGCGGTTCCGATTGGAACGAAGTGCATGTGATGGAGATCGAGACAGGAAAGGTGCTCGATGACACACTGAAATGGGTGAAATTTTCGGGCATGGCGTGGCAGAACGACGGTTTTTATTACAGCCGGTATGATGCACCGGCTAAAGGAACTGAATTTCAGAAAAAAAATGAGTTTCACAAGGTTTATTACCATGTGGCAGGAACGTCCCAGGATCGGGACAAACTGATCTACCAGAACCTGCAGTACCCGCAGCGCTCCTATGGCGCATCGGTGACCGACGACCAGCGTTTCCTGTTGCTTTACGAATCGGAATCCACGTATGGTACGGCACTGTGGTACCGCGATCTGTCGAACCCCAACATGCCTTTCCGGCCGTTGGCAGAAGGATTCGACTACGAATACAGCGTAGTTGACAACATCGGCGACAAACTGCTGGTGGTGACCAATTACAAAGCTCCGAAAAAGAAACTTGTCCTGATGGATCCGGCTGATGCGGCGCCGGCGAAATGGAAGACGATCATCCCCGAACGCGACGATGTGCTGGAATCGGTGAGCCTCTCCGGTGGATTGATCTTATCCGAATACATGCAGAATGCAGCATCCAAGGCATTCATTTACACGCTCGACGGGAAGTTCCTTCATGAAATGAACCTACCCGGTATCGGTACCCTGGGCGGTTTTCGGGGAAAGAAATCCGATATGACCGCTTTCTATGGATTCAGTTCATTTACCATCCCGACAACCATCTATAAGTACGATATTTCGCAGAACACATCGGAGGTTTACAACCGGCCGGAAATCGATTTCAATCCCGCGGATTACGAGGTGAAACAGGTTTTCTACCTGAGCAAAGACCGGAATACAATCCCGATGTTCATTGTGCACCGCAAAGGTCTTGTCCTCGACGGCAACAATCCCACCCTCCTTTACGGTTATGGCGGATTCAACGTGAGCCTGACGCCTAATTTCAGCGTCAGCCGGTTGCTCTTTCTCGAAAACGGCGGGATCTATGCGGTAGCGAATCTCCGGGGCGGTGGGGAGTATGGTGAAGAGTGGCACAAGGCAGGGACCCGCGAACGCAAACAAAATGTGTTCGATGACTTTATCGCCGCAGCCGAATTTCTCATCGCCGAAAAATATACCTCCCCGGAAAAGCTTGCGATCATGGGCGGGTCAAACGGCGGACTGCTGGTGGGAGCCTGCATGACGCAGCGGCCCGGGCTGTTCCGCGTCGCGATCCCGCAGGTAGGGGTGATGGATATGCTCCGCTACCACAAATTTACCATCGGATGGGCCTGGGCCAGCGATTACGGTACGAGCGAGACGAAAGAAGGATTCGATTACCTGGTGAAATATTCACCGCTGCACAATATCCATGATACCGTTGATTATCCCGCCACCCTGGCTTTCACCGCCGATCATGACGACCGGGTGGTACCTGCCCATACCTTCAAATTCATGGCTACCCTGCAGGCGAAGTACAAAGGGAAGAACCCGGTGCTGGTGCGCATCGACACCAAAGCCGGACATGGTGGGGGAAAACCCCTGACCAAGCAGATCGACGAGTCGACCGACTTATGGTCGTTCGTGTTTTACAACCTCGGAATGAAATTTGAGTGAACTGTTTTCCGGCGTTTCTTTCATGGATAGAATGTGCGGATCGTCCCGGTTTCCAGCCTTGCCTTCAGCCAGCCATCGATCCGGCCACGGTCGGCGGGAGTGATTTTTTTGCTTCCGGCCTTCAGCACCACCAGGGCGACAGTATCCGGGAATGGATTACCGGCCATGTACTCCAGGGTGACTGAAAAACTGCAGGTGGTGATCTGGGGGTAGAAACTGCGGATCTCCGCCAGCAATTCTCTCCCGATAATGGAACGGCCGCGGAGACTGTCGGTCCGTTGTTCGGTGCTTTTCAGGACCCTGTTCAGGCGGTCGATCTCCTCCCGGAGCCGCAGCGTTTCAGCGTTGTGCTTTCCACTTTCACCAATGTCAAGTCCTTGCCGGATCGTAATACCTTCCTTCGACAACCCGAAGTTCGCTGCCCGGCTGATGATCCTTTCCTTTTGGTTCTCTGACAGCGGCATGCCACCGTACACCAGCGTGATAGCCGACCGGTCGGGGTTCACCTCGCTTTTCAGCAGGTAATTTCCTTCGACCGCGCTGACATCCGCGAGGAACAGATCAGCATTACGGCTGAATCGTTCATTCCGGACCATCAGATATCCAAAATAGATGCTGGGCAGCATGACCAGTAGGATCACTACTGAAATCCAGCGATTGATGCGTTTTTTACCAGAGTCATCGAGCGGAGTACTAAGCGGGAAATTCAAGGCCCGCGAGATCAAAACCGATGCCAGGGCGATAAAGACGGTGTTGATCGTAAAGAGATAAAAGGCTCCGAAAAAGAAGTCGAACTGTGCCGTTGCCAGGCCATATCCTGCTGTGCAAAGCGGAGGCATGAGTGCCGTAGCGATCGCCACGCCCGGGATAACATTACCTTTTTGCCTGCTGCTGATGGCAACAATTCCTGCAAGTCCTCCGAAAAGGGCGATGAGTACATCGTAGATGGTGGGAGTTGTACGGGCCAGGAGTTCTGAATGTGCGGTCGATACCGGGCTCAGCGCAAAGTAAATCGTGGAGGCCGAAAGACTGGCTGCCACTGCAAACAGAAAGTTGCGCAGAGCCTGGCGGAACAACCCGAAATCGTAGGTCGCGAGGCTGAATCCGATACCGTTGATGGGGCCCATCAGGGGCGAGATCAGCATGGCGCCGATGATCACCCCCGGGGAATTCATGTTCAGACCGACCGAGGCGATAATGATGGCGAAGACTAAAATCCAGAGGTTGGTTCCCTTGAAAATGCTCCCTTTGGCTATGGTGTCGCGGATCTGATCGTAGTCGTCGAGTTCCGGTTCGAGGTTGAATGCATGCAGGATCTTCCGCAGCAGGTATTTGTCTTTCATGGCCTGATCTTTCGTCAAAAATAGTTCAAAAATATTTTTTTTCCAGACGCAACCCTCCTTTTATCTGCCCGGTCAGGTCTATCTGAACCGGCACCTGCGGGCATTTTCGACAATCGTCCATCAAGGGCGCCGGCCGAAAAAGTTATTAACAACCGTATCACCTTTTAACATTTTGGAGGATTAAGCGATGGAATTCAAAGAAAGAATGAAGCATTACACCGACGACGAGCTGATCGAAGGGCTACGGGGGCGCGAAACCCGCTGTATCGATTACCTGTACCGGGAGTATTTCCCGGTGGTCCGTCACCATGTACAACACAATTCGGGAACGGTAACCGACGCGGAGGATTTGTTCCAGGATGCACTCGTAGCCCTCTATCACTGGAGTACTTCAGCCGCGTACCATTTGAATTGCAGCCTGAAGACCTACTTTATGGGGATCGTTAAAAACCTGTGGCGACAGCGGCTCGATACCAAGTACCGGCTGTGCTATTCCGCGAACCTCGAGGTACATGAAGATCGGGCGGGTTATTCCACCTTCAATGATACGGTTGATGCCGACGAACTGGAGAAGGAGCGGATATTTTTCAAGCACCTGATGAATATGCCCGATGACTGCCGGCGGCTGTTGCAGCTATTCTGCCTGAAAGTCTCCCTGAAGGAGATCGCCCGGCTCCTGCGTTACAGCGACGACGAGTATGTGAAAACACGCAAATACCTGTGCAAACGAATGCTCCGGAAACGGATCATGAAAGATCCTGAAGGAAAACAATACGTATCCTATGAAAGACCCTGAAATACCCCACTGGTGGATTGACCGGTACAACGCGGGAGAACTCGGTGATGAAGAACTGAAGATCTTCCGCAAAAAGCTGCAGGAGGATCAGCTCCTTCAGGCAGAAACGGAACTTGATGCCCGGCTCGACCGGTTCCTTTCCGATCCCGGTCTCCTTGACCTGATGGATAAAATCCGCAGGCGACCGGCACGGTTGAAAATTCGACGGCGATGGAACCGGCTGCTGGCGGCTGCCGTCGTTTTTCCGGTCGCGTTGACGGCCCTGGCGCTCGGACTCTGGTTCGGATATGGGCCGGATGCCACCGGCCGTGCAATCCGGCTGTCATCGCATTCAAAGACCTGGAAAACAACTCGGTATCCCTCACTCACGATCGGATTCGAACGGAAAGGGAAACACGTTCGTCTTGACATTCCTGTATGGACTGACCCATCAGGACGGGCAACCAGGGAAAGGGCCGGTGAAAAGACGCCGGTTTACCGGCTCCTTCTGGCGGATGCCACGGGAAAACCCACGAGGGAGTGGAAGGTCAGCGACGACCGTAAAATCATCGTGCCGGCAACAGGATTACGTCCCGGCGTGTACCTCTGGCAGTTTTCAGCAAACGGCAGAATTACGCTGGCAGGCAAGGTGGTGCTGTTGCCCGGGTAGGAGGGTTTGGAGTCGGCAGTCGGCAGTCTCCAGTCCGCAGTCAGCGGTCGGCAGTCCGCAGTACACGCTGTTACTTTGTTACTCCGTCACCAGCTTTACCTCACCCCCCGACCCCCTCTCCGCACCGGAGAGGGGGAGATTCATCCCCCGTCACCTCCGTCACTTCACGGCAATGGTCTCGATCTCGATCAGGGCGCCGAGGGGCAGTTTCACCACCGCATAGGCGGCGCGGGCAGGCGGATCAGTGGGGTAGTATTTGCCGTAAACGGCATTCATGGCGGCGAAATTGTCCATGTCGTTCAGCAGGCAGGTCGATTTAACCACATTGGAATAGTCATATCCGGCGGCACGCAGGATTGCGCCGATGTTCTTCATCACCTGCTCGGTCTGCTCGGTAATTCCTCCTTCGGCGAATTTGCCGGTGACGGGATCGATCGGGATCTGGCCGGAGATAAACAACATGCCGTTGGCTTCAACCGCCTGGCTGTACGGACCAATAGCCTTTGGCGCGTCGGGGGTGGAAATGATGGATTTCATTTTATGGTTTTAATTTTGGTTATGCAATACGAACAGTCATTAGTCACATGTCACTAGTCACATGTCACTTTAATAGGCATAATCCCTGAAATCCTTCTTCTTGTTGAGCTTCAGGTCTTGCAGGATGGAGGCTTTCGCATTGATGGTGAAGGTCCAGCTTTGCTGCCCTCCCTTGGGGATCCAGTTGAAACTCATCTCCCAGCAGTGGAGGTCGCGGTACACCTGCACCGAGGTGTAGGAGAGCTGGTTGGACACGAAATCCCATCCCGAGGTAAGCGACACTTTCCATTTGGGGGTGATGTTGAGTTGCCCGTTGAAGCTGAAGGTCTGGGTGATCTGTTCGACCCGTTTCTTTACTGCGCTGTTGTAGGGTTTGCCGTAATGGAAGTTGTAGTTGAGGGAGAAACTCCAGGGGATGTCGAAATCGACGTACTGGTCGTAATTCTCCAGCAGGTCGATCCTCTCCTGCGGGGTGCCTTTGGTGGGCTGCTTCTTGCCTTTGACCTTGTCGGATGAGAGCGAATAGGAGAGCCCGGCATCCCAGGTGGTGTTGTCGAGCCGGAAAAGCTTGCGGTGTGCCTCCCATTCGGTGGTGTTTGTGAGCCTGCCTTTGGAGTCGCGGTGGTACAGGCTCAGCGAACTGGCGTATTGAATGGTGAGCCCCCTGACGATCGAACTGCGGCCGGTGATCGAGATTGGCGACCAGTTGACCGAATCTTTCGCAAGGTCGTACGAGCAGCGGATGCTCAGGTCGTCGATCAGCGCGATCTTGCGAATCCCGGTGACGGTATCTTTCCGATTCTGAACTTTGATTTCCAGGTTGTTGCTGATGCCGAAAGCGATGGTCCCGGATTTGGCGGAAGGAGGTGAACCATAGATGGAACCTTCGAAAATGGAGTACCGCGGGGAGGCTTCGTTGGTGTCGTTGTCGATCCTCCGGTAATAACCGAGCCCGGGCGCTCCCCAGTTGGGGGTGAAGTAGAACGAGACCGACGGGGTGACCATGTGCCGGATGGCGCGCAGCAAGCCCTTTCTGAACTGGTACATCCCGTAAAGCCGCGTGTTGATCGACGACGACATGCTGAAATCGAAGGCATTGACGAACCCCGACACCGTGCGTGACTTATAACCGGGCAGCAGGGTATCGCTTCCCTCGACCAGCGTGTCGGCCTGGAAATATTTCCGGGTCGAATTGAGGTACATCCGGTCGGTGATACTGAGGGAATTGGACCAGTTGAAAAACTTGAGTACGCGAAAGGTTCCGCTGATCGGAACGACGTGCTTCATACCGTTGCGCATCGAATCGAGCCACTGCCCCTTGAGGAACTTGTTTTCGTCGGTACTGTAGCGGTTCTCAGCGTCCATGTTGTATTTCATGCTGATTTGCTCGTACCAGCGGATCTTTCCTGCGGGATTCGCCCGGCGGAAGGGATAGAACTGGTTGACCGAGAAGGAGAGCTGCGGCAGCGTGACATACACCGATTTGGTGAGCGTGTTCTGGCTGTGGCTGAAGTTCAGGTTCAGGTAGTACTTGCCGGCGAAACTGGTGGCGTAGTTGATGCTCGACTGGAAGGTGTTCGACAGGTACGACTGGGCGCTGGAGGCAAGGTTGTACTTGTTGAAGGTGGCACTGACGATGTTGACATTGGCCGAGAAACTGCTGTGGGGGCGTGCTTTCGGGTCCTGGCTGTGGTACCATCGCAACGAGAAATCCTTTTTCTTGGAATAATCGGGAGAATCGGCAGCCCCGAACACGTTGACCGCGTAACTGAAACTGAATGAACCGTTGTAATGGTAGCGTTTGTTGTACCGGAGAGTGGGTTTGAAGGCCCAGCTTCCCCGGGTGTACACATCGGCCAGCAGGGTCAGGTCCATATACGGGCCTGCCGCCCAGTAGTACCCGAAGTTTTCAAACCGGAACCCGCGGTCGGCCGATTCCCCGTAAGCGGGCAGCAGGATCCCCGACCGTTGTCCCGACCGGTTCGGGAAAAATCCGAAGGGGATGAAGAGGGGGGTGGGGACCTCCGCGATGTCGAGGTAGGCCGGCCCCGTGATCACTCTCTTTCCCGGGATGACCTTCCCGCGGCTGAAGCGGAAAGCAAAATGGGGATTCTCTTCGCGGTCGCAGGTGGTGTAAGAGCCCGATTTGATGTAGGTGATGTTGTTCTCCATCTTCTTGATCACGGTTCCGTGCAAGTAGCCTTCGTCCTGCTTGGTGAAGACGGTGTTGATAAACCCGCGCTTGGTGGTATAATTGTAGTTGATCGCCTTCGATTTAAAACTTTGCGTGCCGTCGGAGAATACCGGGTTGCCCTGGACTTTGCCGGCCGAATCCTTCGCTCCGGTGGCGAAGAGCTGATTTTTCGTGAAATCGATCTCGACGTAATCCGCCTGGAGATTGATCTCCTGGTATTTGATGTGGGCGTCTTTATACAGGAATACCTTCTGACCTTTCACCTCGAACCTCAGCGAATCGGCGGAGTTGTAATCGACCGTTGCCTCCAGCTGTTGCTTTTTTTTCTGCCGGGCCGTGGTATCCTGCGCGGTTGCAGGAAGGAAGGGCAGGAGGAGCAATACCGGCAGGAGCAGCGGGCGGAAAGACCTTGTTAATATTTCCGTTAACAATTTAATTTCTGAGCGCTGGGGTGAATGATTATCTTTGTTTGCCTGAAGAATCAGAATAACGTGCGAAAACCGCCGTTATTCTTCGGGTTTCAAAACTACTCAAAAATCCTGAAACGGGGTTTGATTTTAAGATACGTTAACAGTGTTCGTTACGGGGCAGGCATCTGCGGATGCATCCTGTTGGCCCTGTTCCTGGTGTGGCTCCCGGTCTCGCTGGTTGCCGGCCGTACAGGCGGTATCCGTACGGTCGTCATCGATGCCGGTCATGGCGGGAAGGACCCGGGCGCTTTGGGGAAGCATGCCCAGGGAAACAACATCAACCTGGCCATCGCACTGAAACTGGGGAAGAAGATCCGGGAGGAGTTTCCCGGCATGAAGGTGATCTTCACCCGCGACGACGATCACTTCGTGGAGTTGTACCGGCGGGCCTCCGTGGCCAATGAAGCCAAGGCCGACCTCTTCATATCCATCCATTGTAATTCCAACCGGAATCCAGGCCTGCGCGGCGCTGAAACTTACATCATGGGGTTGCACAAATCGGTTGCCAACCTGAACACCGCCAAGGCCGAGAACGCGGCGATCCTTCTTGAATCGGAGTACCAGTCCACCTACCAAGGCTTCGATCCCAATTCCGACGAGTCGTATATCATCTTTTCACTCAACCAGAATGCCAACCTCGACCGCAGCACGGAACTGGCGGCCGCGATCCAGGCACAGATGTCGAACGGCGTCGGCCTCAGCAACCGGGGGGTTCGGCAG